>JAKSDN010000811.1 GCA_022360075.1 Kiloniellales bacterium
GCCTGCGCGGCAACGGATCCGGCCATCGCCAAGGCGGCGGCCACGACCGTCGTCCTGAGCTTACCTGACAATTTGGACATGCTTTCCTCCCGGTTGTTTGTCGTGATGTCTTCCCGTTTGGGGTACCGAAGCTCCTGAAAATGCGCGTCGGTCCGGCAACCGGACCGCTTGTCACCAGCGCCGATCGTCTCAACGGTCAGGCGGCTTCGGTTCTCCTCGAAACGAGCCGCCTTCCGCTTTCATCCCAACCCGGACGCTATGTTTGGTCCGAATATCTGTCAATCAAAATTCTAGAAATTTTCTCCACTAATGATAACATATTTTCGAGATCATCAGCTATCCGCAAAAATATTACTATAAAACAGATAGTTATAGATAATTTGCAAGAATCATCTGTTGACAATAGAGAAGAATCTGTCTTACAAATTAAGGAAAAATAGACTGAATGCCGAGCGGGGAGTGCCGGCCTCCTTCGGCGGTCTTGCGGAACGGCGGGCGTGACACCAAGGTCTGAACAATGCCGAAAAGGACCACTTTGACCGACACCGTCTACGAGGCGATTCTGGCCGGCGTCGTGGATGGGGGCTTCCCGGTGGGCACCCGATTGCCGTCGGAATGGGAGCTCTGCGAGAGCTTTGGCGCTTCCAGGCCGATTATTCGCGAGGTCTTGGCCCGCTTGCGCGCGCAAGGCATCGTCGAGTCCCGCAAGGGATCAGGCAGCTATGTGATGCGCCGTATCGGCGCGACGGCGCAGATGCCCGAAGACGTCGCGAGCATGGCGGAGATCGAGGCCTGCTACGATTTTCGAATCTCGTTGGAAGGCGAGTGCGCCTACTTCGCGGCGCTCAATCGAGATGACGACGATATCGAGGAGATGACATCGAACTTCGAGGCTTTCTGCGCGGCTCTCCTCGACGACAAGCGGGGGGGCATCAACGACGACTTCCAGTTTCACCTGACGATCGCCGAGGCCACGCACAACCTCTTTTTCGTCAACGCGTTTCAAGCGATCAAGAGCCGGGTCCACATGGCCATTGACATCTCGCGTCGTCTGACGGCGACACCGCTCGAGAGGCGGCGCAGGACGCTGGTCCGGGAGCACAAGTCCGTGTTGGATGCCATCGTCGAGGGCGACCCCGTGAAGGCGCGGCGCGAAATGAGGCGCCACGTGACGAACTCGAAGAACCGAGTCTTCAAGGGCGAGAGCCACTGACCGCCATCCCGACGTTTGACGGCCCTTCAATCGACGGCTTCTGTCCGGAGCTCAGGCACGCCGGAGGCGCCTGGCTCGACGCTCAATACTCGCCGCCCTCGAAGATCCGCAGCCGGGCGTTCTCCAGGTGCCGATGCATCAGCCGTCTCGCTCCATCCGCGTTCCGAGCGGCGATCGCGTCGTAGATCGCGCTGTGCTCTTCCTGGACCGCGAGGCGCCTCGACTTGGGCTGCTCCAAGGTCAAGCTGCGATTGAGCCCGATGCCGACGCGTATCTGGCTGGCGATCGCGGTCATGGTCGACAGAAAGAAGCGATTGTCGCTTGCGGCCGCGATGGTCTGGTGGAAAGCGATATCCTCGTCGATACCGCCCGTTCCGCTCTTCAGCGAGCGCTCGAGGTCCTCGAGCGCCCGAGCCAGGCGATCGAGCGATTCTCGGTCGTGCTCGACGGCCGCGATGGCCGCCGCCTCGCTCTCCAACGCGATGCGAAAAGCGAAGCACTTTTGGATGTCGGCAACGCTGCCGACCGCGGCAAAGCTGAAGACCTGATGGGCCGGACGGCGAACGACGAAAGTTCCCGCGCCCTGCCGCGACACGACGAGACCATCGTCCTTCAGCCGCCGCAAGGCTTGCCGAACGACGGGTCTCGATACGGAAAGCCGTTCGGCGAGCTGCATCTCGGTCGGCAGCCGGGCGTTGAGCGTAAAAGCGCCGACGATGATCTGGCTGACGATGTAGTCGTAGACGCGGTCGTTCAGCGCGCCCTTGTGGGGCCTGGCCTGTTCCGCGTTCCCGCTGGCTTGCATCCCGTCTCCTTCAGTCTGCCAACTTCGTCTGGACGATCGCACAGACTCGCCGCCGCGCACGCTTGACGGACTGGAGTTTACAAATTATCAAATTTTTTACAAATCGGGCGAGCCGATCCACTGGGCTCGATCTCGCTTAGCCCGGGGAGAAAAGCAAGAGAACGAGCCAGCTCCAAGAGGTGTGCCCAGCCGGGGGACCGCGCTCCTGGGCGAAGACAGGCATCTGCTCGATCGAAAACGGGAACCAATCTGAAGGTAACGAAATGTCGGCAGTGATAACCGAAGAAAGACTGAAACGTCTGCGCAGCGAGCTATCGAACGTGTCCAGTGCGACGGTCTCCACGGCGCTGTTCAAGCGGGGGCTGCGTAAGCAGTTCATCCAGGACGTCAGGCCGCTGAAGGCCAAGGGGCGGAGCATGGTCGGATTGGCGTTCACGCTGCGCTACATCCCGGCCCGTGAGGATCTGAACCAGCTCGAGGTTTTCCGCGACCGTTCGCATCCGCAGCGGGCGGCGATCGAACAATGCCCCGAAGGCCACGTGATGGTGATCGATAGCCGTAAGGATGCGCGTGCGGCTTCGGCCGGCAGTATCCTCGTGTCGCGGCTGATGGTCAGGGGCGCCGCCGGCATCGTCACGGATGGAGGCTTCCGCGACGCACCGGTGATTGCCGATCTCGATATTCACGCCTACCACAACCGGCCGTCGGCGCCGACAAACCTGACGATGCATCACGCCATCGACATCAACGTCCCCATTGGATGCGGCGATGCGCCGGTCTTTCCCGGAGACCTCATCCTGGGAGACGACGAAGGCGTCATCGTGATCCCGGCGCATCTTGCGGACGAGATCGCCGCCGAGGCCATCGAGATGACGGCCTTCGAGGACTTCGTCACCGAGGAAGTGCTCAAAGGCCGCTCGATCCTGGGCCTCTATCCGGCCACGGACGAACAGACGCCAAAGGACTTCGCCACTTGGCGCGAAGCCAACGGTCGCTGAAGCCAACGGCGGGGCGATAGTAGCCGCCGTTCAGGTCGTCCTCGCGCGACCAGACCAGCTTCACCGGTTGCGTGCCGCCGCTCGTGGCGAAGGGGCGGTGCCGTTGATCTTCGGCCCGTTGCCGCGGCGGTCCGCGTGTCCTCCCGCTATGACGCCAAGCGGCGGCTTTCGGGCTTCGTTCGGAGCACGGCGAAGGCCTTCAAGCACGATGCCAAGAACAAGCAGCAACTCCTACAGCTCTTGGGTTCCCTGAAGGTCCTGGTGCTGAAGTCCGCGGACGGCCGGTGATCGCGGCTGCGCCGAACCTCTCTTCGCAGGGCGTAGAAGGGTCCCGCTCCCCCGGCCGGTTATCCGCTAATCGCGGTGAGCGGTCGCCGGGCGCCGCCAGGACGATGTCATAGACCTCGAAGGCCATCGCGCCCCAGATGAACAGAAACTGCCAAAGTGTAGCGGGAGACCGCGTTCCTAATTGACGTCCGGCTCCCTATTCGTCGGTGTCTTCGACCAAGATCAACTGCACGTCCTGAGGTGCGCCCGAGGCAATGGCCTTCTGAGCGATCTCCATGGGCGTCGAGACTTCGAGCGGCACCTGACGGCATTCGGTCTTGGCGATGCCGGTGACTCGTCCGGCAAAGGGCTCGTCGACCGTGACGAAGAACTTGCCGATCAGGTTTTGCACCCAGGCGTAAACGCCGCCGGGATCCCCTCCCGCCACGTAGAATTCGACGATTCCTGCTTGGGGTACGGGAAGGCCGTTCGCCTGCAGAGTCCGGCAGACATTGAGCTCGTCAAGATCCTCCGGGGACAGATTGAGGCCCAAGCCGGGGCCGCGCGATGAACCGAGGATGTTCTCGTTGCCGTCGACGAAAATGACATTGACGAGGCGGGTGTCGGCGACGGGGTCGGGCACGCCGGAGTTCATGTTCATCACCATCAGCGTGGTGATTGCCTGCCAGGTCGGAACGCCCTGCACCACCGGCCCCGGCTTGCATTCGTAGAAGCAGGCGAACACCTGGCTCAATTCGCCGCCGCTGGGAGGCGCCTGTGCGGCCGCCTGGCCGGAAAACGATGCTACAGCCAGAAAGCCCGCGGCCAAGAGCACGCGTCTCATGTCATCTCCTCCTATGTTGCTGGGGCCTCCTATCCTCCTGACGTGAAGCTCCGGGTTTTGTCACGCGATGCGGTCATGCCTTCTGGCGCGCCTACACCACGTTCTGGGCCGTCCGTCGCCGATTGCGGCGCGCCATGAAGCCGAGCGCCACCAAGCCGACGCCGAAGAGGGCAAGCGTGCCCGGCTCGGGCGCCTGGGAGAATCGTTGCTCGAAGACGTTGAGCGCCGCCGCGCCGAAGAAGCCGGCGTCCAGAAAGATCGCCTTTTCGACGACCAGGTGGATCATCTTGTCGAACTCGAGCTCGTCGAAAAGGATCTCTGTCCCAAAAGCGGGATCGATTTCCACATGCTTGTTGCCGATGACGTTCAGGCCCTGATCGAAGACGGTTTCGTCGATAACCAAAAAGCCGTCACCCACCACGGCGGCGTTGAGGATCTCGAGCGAGTTGTCGACGATCTCTGGCGGAGGATTCAGGACCCAAACGCCATAGTTGAAGGCAAGGTCTATGAAGTCTCCACCGACGACCGCCAGCGCGCCGTTGCCGTTGTATCTGAGACCCGGGCCCGGGTTCAGGCCACCGTCGTCCAGTCCGATCACGTCGATCAGGCCGAGATTCGGCGCGACGCTTCCAGCGTTGCGCTCCAGTCCCCAGTTGTTGAAGAGCTTGTCGTTGGCCTGGATGCTGCCGCCGGCGAACAACTCGGCCAGCGTGCAGGACACGTTCACGTTGGCACAGCCGCTTGTGGTGACAACGGCGCGGGCTTCGCCGTGCCCCAAGCCCCAGAGGCCGAGAACCGTGAGTGTCACAACGGCGGTCATTCGTCCTGCGTTGAAGATTCTCATGGCTGTCACTTCCCTGCTCGCGCCCGGTCCCGGCTTGACGGGACCCGACATCGCTTCCGCCCATTCGTGAGCGGAAATCTCGCTCGACGACGAATCGTCGCCGACCGACAACGCGGTATCAAAGCCGCCGCGAGAGTTTTGGTTAACGTTTGCCCTTGGTCAGATGACGCGATTCTCTCGAAGGTCGCGAGATCGCGTTGAATCGGCTCCACGGGCACCCTGGCACTACCTGAAAGCCGATCAATCGCCGATCCGAGTCAGCGGCGATTGATTTTATTTGTGAACTTATGAAGCAATTACCATGCCAACACTGACAGACAAAAATCTCCATGAATTTTCAGTGAGTTGAAGGAAGAGTCTGTGAACGCTATGGGAGAAAATGTAAAAAAATTTTACACTGAAGGCTGGTTATGGCTGGCCAACAATGTACAGCCTTTGAAAGAAATCCAAATATGTCAAACTACTAATTGGTGTTTCCTGCTGGCTGTACCGGTGTAAAGATTTTTGCCAAGAAAACTCAACTTCTCGTAGAAGCGCGGTCTTTTGCGTCGACGAGAACACGTTGCTCAACCCCTGCGTAGCAGGGCGAGCAGTGCCAGGCCGATGTAGGCAAGCGCGAGGGTGGCCGGCAGGCCTTCGGGGCCGAAAAGGTGCATGGCGCCGCCGGCCAAAGGCGCGCCGACCATGCCGCCGACACCCCACATGAGCGCGAAGGCGGCGTTGCCGGCGAGCAGCAGCGAGCCCGAGAAGCGGTCGCCGAGCTCGGCCAGGGCGATGGGATAGACCCCGAAGGCCATCGCGCCCCAGACGAACAAGAAGGGCCAGAGCCAGAGCGAGCCCGCGACGACCAGCGGCAGGAGGAAGCAGCCGGCCACGGTCAGCAGCGCCAGCGCGAGAAGCAGCCAGCGGCGCGACCAGCGGTCGGCGAGCCAGCCGACCGGGAACTGGAACACGACGTTGCCGATCACCAGCACCCCCACGGCGAGCGATGTGGTGGCCTCGTCCAACCCGTGGCGCAAGCCGTAGACCGGCAGAAGGGCCAGGCCCGCGGCATCGAAAAAGGCCATGACGCCGACGATGGCCAGCAGGGCCGGGGCGAGTGGCAGGAAGGCGGCGAGGGACGGGCGCTCTTCTTCGCCGAAGTGCGGCACGCCGTTGCGCACGGCGACCAGGATCGGCAGCACCGAGAGAATGACGGCGATGCCGATCAAGAACGGCCGCCAGCCGGCCGAGCCGATGACGGCCAGGAGGAAGGGCCCGCACGCGAAACCGGCCGCCAACACGGTCGTGTAGAGCCCCATCACCCGGCCGCGGGCATGCGTCGGGGCGAGCTGATTGATCCAGGTTTCGCTCACCACGAAGAGCCCGCTGATCGAGACGCCCAGCAGGAAGCGCAAGGGGAACCAAAGCCAGAGGTTCTGGGTCGCGCCCAGCAGGAACAGCATCAGGGCCGCGCCGAGCGTGCAGACCATGGCGACGAGCCAGGGGCCGAAGCGGCCGACCAGAATGGGAATCAGGGGTGCCGAGACGATCAGGCCGAGCGGCGCCATCGCGGCGTTGAGCCCGATCATCGCCGAGTCCACGCCTTGGCGCTCCAGCACCAGGGAGAGCAGCGGATAGGTCAGCCCAAGCGTGACCGCGAACACGCCCATCATCGCCACGGTGGCGACGATGGCGAGCCAAGCGACGGGCTGGCGCTCCTCGACGAGCTCGCTGGTGGTCGGCATCGCGCTCTTCACTCCGGTCCCGGTGGAGGCCGGGGACCCGATTGGTCACAACTCGAATGACGGCACTCTCACCCCCGCCGCCCGGATGGTGGAGCAAGAGGGGAAAGGAGAGATCAGCCGATCGCGCATGGCGGCCATGACTGCCACGCAGCCGTCGGCGCGGCGAGGGCCTAGCCGCGCTCGGAGAAGGCCAGCCGCAAGGCAAGCCCGCCCAGGACCGTCGCGCTCACCCAGCGCACCGCCC
>JAKSDN010000330.1 GCA_022360075.1 Kiloniellales bacterium
CATGCTGTCGACGATCAGCACAGCGTCGTCGACCGTTTTCTCGGCTGGAACTGCGTGCAGTGGCCGGCCCGCGAGCCCGTGAATGCAGAGGGCGTGATCGGCGCTTTGTCGGACGGCCGTTTCTATGCCTCTACCGGCGTGACCATCACCGAGCTCGGCGTGACCGAGGACCGGCGAGCCATCGTGGTCGAGTCCGATGCGGAGCGGATCCTGTGGCGCGTTCGCGATGGCATGCTGGCTGAGATCACCGACGGCGGCAGTGGGCGCCTGAGCCTTGACGCCTTGCCCCGATTGGCGCGCCTCAACAGCTTTTGGCAGGACATCGACAGGCCGGCTGATGCGATCTACGTGCGCGCCGAGTTGGTCGGCCGCAAGGGCAGCTTTGCCTGGACCCAGCCGTTCTTCGTCGAGCCGCAGTGACCCGTCTCCCAGGAAGGACAGATGAAGACCCATAGAAGCGCAAGCCAAGCGGCGCTTTGGACCATCGCGGCCGCGGTCTTGGCTTTTCTCTACCTACCCCTGTTTCCACCCTTGCTCCTGTCCTTCAGCCCGGAGGGGCAGGGGCTGCAGGCCGGCGGCTTCACCCTGCGTTGGTACCGCGAGATGTGGGAGCAGCCGATTCTCACGTCCTCCTTCAAGACCTCTCTCGTCGCCGCGGCGATCGTGGGTCTGGTGACGCCGCTGCTGGCCCTCTTGGCCGCCATGGCCGTGCGGGAATTCAGGTCGCGCCGGATCATCGTGTTGCTTCTCGTGCTGCCGCTCTTCGTGCCGGCGGTGACCATGGGGCTGTCCACTGCCTTTTTCTTTCAGCGGCTCGGTCTTCCGCCTTCCTTGATCACGATCGTCCTGGTACACGTGATCTGGGCCTTGCCCTTCGCCTTCCTGATCACACTCGCCGTCATGGCGACTTTCAATCCCCTGTACCTGGAGGCGGCCTACCTCAGCGGCGCAGGGCGCTGGCGGGCTTTCATGGATGTCGAGTTGCCCTTGATCTTTCCGGGCATCTTCGGCGCGTCGATCTTCTCGGTGATCCTGTCCTTCAACGAGACCATACGGACGACCATGGTGCAGGGTCCTCTGAACACGGTGCAGACCTACATCTGGTCGACCTTTCTACAGGTCGGACTCTCGCCGACGCTCTATGCGCTCATGGGACTGCTGGTCATCCTGACCTTCGGCCTGGTGGTGGTGATGATCCTGCTGGGCTTCGCGCGGAAAAACTAGTCCTGGAGAATCACCAAGGCCTGGGGATCGAGGCCGACCCAGGTTTGGCCATTTGCCCCGTCGCTTGCCGCGTGCGGCGAGGACGCGGTCAACCGCTGTCCATCGGCCAGCCTCAGAGCGTAGTCGGTGTTGCTGCCCCGGTAGGTCGTCTCCAGCACCTGGGCCTGGAGTCGAATGGCACAGCTTTCGGCGGCGGTGCCGACCACGAGGCTCTCGGACCGCACGGCCAGCCCGATCGACTTGGGCGCCGGCTCGCGCGAGGAAACGTCGATGTCCAGGGGCGTCCCGGCCAGGACGAAGGTCGCTCCGTTTTCAGGCGAAGCGGCGGCTTCGGCGGTGAGAACGTTGCAGCCACGAAAGAACTCGGCGACGAAGCGTGTTGCCGGCCGACGGAAAATCTCCTCCGGGGCCGCCAACTGCACCACCTTGCCGTGATTCAGCACGGCGATACGGTCACTCATGGCGAGTGCTTCTTCCTGGTCGTGCGTGACGTAGATGAACGTCGTCCCGGTACGACGCTGGATGCGCTTCAACTCGCCCTGCATCTCCCGCCGGATTTTCTCGTCCAAGGCGGACAGCGGCTCGTCGAGGAGCAGGATGGCGGGCTCCGGTGCCAAGGCGCGCGCCAAGGCGACCCGCTGCTGCTCTCCCCCGGAAAGCAGCGAGGCATTCTTGGAGTCCATGCCTTGCAGGCCGACCATTGAGAGGAGCGTCTCCACGCGCGCGTCGATTTCGCGCCAACTGCAACCGCGAACCTTGAGCCCATAGCCGATATTCGCGGCGACCGACATATGCGGGAAGACCGCATACTGCTGAAACACCATTCCCAGGTTTCTGTTCCAAGGCGCCACGCCCGCTACGTCCTGCCCGGCGATCCGCACTTGACCGTCTTCAGCAGCTTCAAGTCCGGCAACAATGCGAAGCAGTGTCGACTTTCCCGACCCGCTTGGGCCGAGCAAGGTGAAGAACTCGCCACGTTTGACCGTAAGGTCGATACGATCGGCCACGACCTTGCCGTCGAAGGCCTTGCTGATGCTGGTTAGCTCAAGGATTGTGGGCATTGGCTCTGATGATCGCTGAAGGGGTCGTGCATTCGGCATCTCTGGATCCATTTCAGCATTCCAACGGCTAGGCGCATACCCCCGGAACCCTGGTGCCATGCGCGTCATGTGCGGGGACCTGCGCGTTGCGCGTCCAACATCGTCGGGAGCCAAGTGACAGCTTCAGACCGAGCCGACGGCGGGTCTGGTCTGTCACGCTCCGTTCGAGGCGAAGATAGCCGCGATTCATGGCGCGTTTCCAGCCAATAATGAGATTATCTCAATACACCGATAAGAAAAATCGTGCTAATCTCAGTTTCTGCCTATGCTGTCTTTGACAGGCAGTGGAGGACGAACAGCAGAAGCCTTATGATTAGCCTTCCCGTCCCGGCGGGATGTCGATGGTGGCACACTGCCTGTTTGAAGTAACTGACCGAGCGATGAGGAACTATAACACGATGGCCAATGTCGTGACCGGTAAGGAGAGTGCGGAGATCCTGATAGTCGGCGCCGGTGCGTCGGGCGCGGTAGCGGCCAAGCACCTGGCCGAAGCCGGCTTCCAGGTCGTTTGTCTTGAACAGGGCCGTCACGTCGATGTCGGGGAGTTCTACGGCGACAAGCCGGAATGGGAGCTCATGTCGCAGAAGCGCTGGCATCCCAATCCCAACGTGCGCGGCCGGCCGAGCGACTATCCGATCGATACCACGGACTCGGACGTCAATCCCCTGATGTTCAACGCCGTTGGCGGCAGCACCGTGATCTATGCGGCGCATTGGCATCGCTTCATGCCGTCCGACTTCCGGGTCAAGACGTTGGATGGCGTGACCGAGGACTGGCCCTTCACCTACGAGGATCTCGAGCCCTACTACGACCACATGGATATGGAGATGGGGGTGTCGGGTCTGGCCGGCGATCCGGCCTATCCGGACTTGACGCCGCCGCCCCTGCCGCCGCTGCCGATCGGTCGGATCGGCCGCAAGGCGGCAGAGGGCATGAACAAGCTCGGCTGGCACTGGTGGCCGGCGCCCCAGGCGATCCCGTCTCGGCCCTATCGTGGCCGCAGCCAGTGCGCGCGCCGGGGCACTTGCATGCAGGGCTGCCCGGAACAGGCCAAGGCCTCGACCGACCTGACACACTGGCCCGATGCGCTGAAGCTCGGCGCCAAGCTCGTCACAGGCGCCCGGGTGCGCGAGATCACGGTCGACAAGGCGGGCCGGGCGACCGGCGCCATCTATATCGACCGCGACGGCCGGGAACAGGAACAGCGGGCGCGGATCGTGATCCTCTGCTGCAACGGCGTCGGCACGCCCCGGTTGCTTCAGTTGTCGAAGTCGAGCCGCTTTGCCGACGGTCTGGCTAACAGCTCCGGGCTGGTCGGCCGGAACCTGATGATGCATCCCTACGCGGCGGTGGTGGGCTATTTCGACGAGCCCTTGGATAGCTGGCTCGGCCCGGCCGGCCAGGCGATTCACTCGATGCAGTTCTACGAGACCGATAGCAGCCGCGGCTTCGTGCGCGGCGCCAAGTGGAACGCCATGCCGACCGGCGGGCCGCTCGGCATGCGCTCTGCTTACGGCGGCAAACCCTTGGCCGAGGCTTGGGGGGCCAACCTGCATCGCGAGACCCGCAAGCGTTTCGGCCGC
Source organism: Kiloniellales bacterium (assembly GCA_022360075.1). The sequence goes on from JAKSDN010000330.1 coordinate 3,908, forward strand.
TCCTTCGAGTGGGGCATCATTGCCGAGGACCTGCCCGACGAGAAAAACCGGGTCACGCTCGACCCCGACCTTGCGGACTCCGACGGCATACCCGCACCGAAGATCCACTATCGCAACTCCGAGAACACCGAACGATTGCTGGCGTTCCATCTGGAGCGCGCCAAGGAAGCCATGGACGCCACCGGCGCCTACGAGATGACGACGACCTCGCTGATGCGTGACTGCGGCTGGCATCTGATGGGCACCTGTCGGATGGGCGAGGACCCCGCCCGCTCGGTCGTGAATCAATGGGGGCGGGCGCATGACGTGCCGAACCTCTACATCTTCGACGGCAGCATCTTTGTCACCTCCTCGGGATTCAACCCGACGGCGACGCTTTGTGCCGTGGCCTTGCGCTGCGTGCATCACATGATCGAGCAGAAAGCTGAATTGGAGTTCGCGGCATGAGCGCGACGCTGAGCGACCGTGATCGCGAGACCTTCGGGGCCATCGCCGATGTGCTGATCCCGGAGGCCGAAGGCATGCCCGCGGCGAGCCAGATCGGCGTTCAAGGCGCAGCCCTGGACCACGTGCTGAGTTTACGGCCTGAGCTAAGGCCGGCATTGGAACGCGGGCTTGCAGCCTGTGCCGGGGCCGAACCATCGGCGGCGGCTGAGGCCTTGAACCGTGATGATCCGGAAGCGCTGGGAGCCATCGGCCTGATCGCCTCGGCGATCTACTACATGGACCCCGATGTGCGAAAGCGCCTCGGCTATCCGGGCCAGGAACAGCGGCCCGCGCGTGACGAGGAAGAGGGCGACTACCTACGCGATGATCTGCTGCAGCCCGTCATCGACCGCGGCGCGATATACAGACGGACGCCGGATCCACGCTAACCGCTTGGACCAGGAGGTGCGTTGGATCGAGCGAGTCGGCACGCGGCGAAGTTAGCGGATGGGGAGACCGTCCTGAGGTTCGACCTTCCGGCGCCATTGTCACCGGCGACGTCGAGAAAACCCGCCCGCGCACGATAGTCGAGAGGACGTAGGAGAGCTTTCGCACATTCCGGGAAGGGGTGGTGGCACCGGCTCTGGTTAAGGAGGTGTTGCGCGACTCAACGGGCCCTGAGGAGTGGGTCCACCTCCATCAGCGCCGACCTCAGCTCTTGAGTGAAGTGCTTCGCGATCATCGAAGAGGGCCGGTGTTTGGGTGTGATCATCGCCATCCTGAAACAAATGGCGGGCTCGATCTGCCTGAAGTGAATCCTGCAGTTTCCGTCTTTGAGGAGCCGGTAGCTTTCGGCGGATACGGGGTCGACGATGGCACAAGCCAGACCCCGTTCGACGTAGGTGAGAAGCGGCAGGAAGTACTGGGTCATGTAGCGGATGTTCGCCATCACCCCCGCCTGGGCGAAGACCCTGGCCGCCTCGTCGAACACCGCGTGTTCCCGGCCCAGCGTCGCCAGGGGCAGGTTCTCCAGGTCTTTCGGCGCGATGGATTCACGGTCCTTGAGCCGATGATCTTCCGGCAGGGCGCAGAGACAGCGGAACTCGAAGACCTGGCTGTCGATGAGAGCGGCTTCCGCCGACATGGCGGGGATGTAGTCGGCTAAGCCGACGTCGTAGCGCTGCGCCGCCATCAAGCGATAGACGCCTTCGGAGCTGCGGGAGACGACGTTGCTGCGAATGTTCGGCTGAAGGCCGCCGTGCCGCACGATCAGGTTGGGAATAAAAACGATGGACGGCCCCGGCATGGACGCGACGTGCAACTCGCCCGTCTGCAGCGACTTGATGCGGTGCATGTTGTCCGAGACGGTCTCGATGCGTCTTAGAATCTCGCTGCATTCATTGTGAAGGTACTGCGCTTCCGGAACCGGGTGCAGTCGTCCGCCTTTGCGTTCGAAAAGCTGCATGCCGAGTTCTTCTTCGATGCTCGCGATCGTCGCGCTCACGCTCGACTGGGTGCGGTGCAGATGGCGCGCGGCCTCGGAAATCGATCCCGTCAGCATGACTTCGTTGAAGGCCATGAGCTGGCTGACCTTGAGCATGATCGCCCATCGAAAAAACCGATACTCTAAGCAATATTAACAATTTGTTCCGATGGAACAAGCGCCTTAGCCTTCCAGATCGACGACACGCGAACGGGCCGGAACGGGCTTTCAGACCTGTCGGGGCCGAACCGCTTCAAGAATCGATCAGCAGGGAGAATACGATGAAGAAGATGATTATCGGGGTGCTCGGTGCATCCGTTGTCGCCCTCACGGCGCCGCTGGCGCTTGCGGCGGAAAAGGTGAATGTAGGCGCTCCGAACTGGACCAGTGCCACGGCGATCGCGCACCTCATCAAGGTGCTGGTCGATGAGAAAGTCGGCGGGGAGGCGACACTCGTTCCGGGAACCAACGCCACGATCTATCAGGGCATGGACCGCGGTAAGGGCGATGTCGATGTCCATCCGGACGTCTGGCTGCCCAACCAGAAGAACTTCACCGACGAGTACGTCGCCGCAAAGGGGAGCGTTGTTCTGAGCAGCGAGTATTACGACGGCAAGCAGGGATTTTGCGTCTCCAGGGCCTTTCAGGAGAAGACCGGCATTACGTCGATCTACGATCTGGCGCGCCCCGACATCGCGCAAATGCTCGACAGCGATGGCGACGGCAAAGGCGAGATCTGGATCGGGGCTCCCGGCTGGAACTCATCGAACGTGAACGAGGTCAAGGTCCGCGACTACGGACTGATGCCCTTCATGGAGCCGTTCCGCGCCGAGCAGACGGTGAACACCAACCGCGTCGGCGACCGGATCGCGAAAGGCGAGGGCGTCGCCTTCTATTGCTATGCACCGGAGGCCATCTGGTTCATGCACGACATCGTCCAGCTCGACGAGCCGCCGCACGATCCGGCCAGCTACAAGATGGTCCAGGCGGCCGAAGACCCGGACTGGTTCGAGAAGTCCAAGGTCGCTTCGGCCGACGCGCCGCGGCAGGTCCAGATCGCCTACTCGAAAACCCTCGAGGCGCGCGCGCCGACGATCACCGAGCTCCTCGGCAAGATCTCGCTGGACACCGATACCGTCAGCCAGTGGGCTTTCGAGATCGTCGTGAACAAGCGCGAGCCGGAAGACGTGGTGCGTGAATGGATCGACGCGAACCAGCAACGCGTCGATAGCTGGCTCGGCCTCTAGTTCCTCCCTGCTGGCCAGTCGGCCCGCCCGCGGGCGGAAGCCGTACTCCCGGCGGACGCAGGACCAGGCGTCGCGCGTCCGCCGGACTATTTCGGCAACGAGGTCCGGAGGGGGAAATGCTCGATACAACCCAACCGCCAGGCGAGTCCTCGCCGGTCGCGATCGAGATCTCGGGCGTCTGGAAGATCTTCGGCGCCAACTGGAATGAAGCCCTCGGTGAGATCCGGGCGAACGGCATCTCCAAGAAAGAGGTTCTCGAGAAGTTCAACTGCGTCGTCGGCGTCGCCGATGCGAGCTTCAGCGTTCGGCGCGGTGAGATCTTCTGTGTCATGGGGCTCTCCGGCTCCGGGAAATCGACGCTGGTTCGCCATATCAACCGGCTCCTCGAGCCTTCGGCCGGTCAGATCGTCGTCAACGGCGCAGACGTGATGGGGCTGGGCTCGGAGGCGCTCAGGGCTTTCCGAAACGAGAAGATCGCGATGGTCTTCCAGAACTTCGCGCTCATGCCGCATCGCTCGGTGCTCGACAACGTCGCCATGCCTTTGGAGATCCGCGGCATCAGCAAGAACCAGCGCATGAAGACGGCCGCCGAAGCCCTGGAGCTGGTCGAGCTGACGGGGTGGGGCAATAAGTTCGCCCACGAGCTTTCGGGCGGCATGCAGCAGCGCGTCGGATTGGCGCGGGCCCTGGCCTCGGACCCGGAAATCCTGCTGATGGACGAGCCCTTCAGCGCGCTCGACCCGCTGATCCGCCGCCAGCTTCAGGAGGAGTTCATGCGCCTGGCGTCGATCATGAGGAAGACAACGGTCTTCATCACCCACGATCTCGACGAGGCGGTGCGGATCGGCGACCGCATCGCCATCATGCGCGACGGCGTGATCGTTCAGATCGGCAAGCCGGAAGAGATCGTCATGCATCCGGCCGACGACTATGTCGCTGACTTCGTAGCCGGCATATCGCGTCTGAAGGTCGTTCGTGCCCACGCGGTGATGAAACCGCTCGCTGAATACGAAAGCGACAACCCACCGCTCCCCGAGGATGCGCCGGAGTTCGACGAGGACGTCAATCTGAGCGTGCTCATCGACGCGGCGATCAAGTCCGACGGGCCGCTCGCCATCGTCGACGGCGAGAACAAACGCATCGGCGCGATCACCCGTGCCGATCTTCTCAAGACGGTCGTTGAAGGGACCGAAACGTCATGACCATACAAGCCGTTTCAGGCGGCCAGAGCGTTGATCTGGCAACGCCACCGCGGGACGAGCGCGAGGCCTTGATCGACGAGTTCGTCGGCTCGAACGGGGATTACTACGCCGCGCGCTTTCAGAAGATCGGCAGCACCACGCGGTTCACCTGGACCTTCAACACCGCGGCCGCGCTGCTCGGCCCGATCTGGTTCGGGATGCGTCATCTCTGGCATTGGGGCCTGCCATTCCTGATCCTCGAGGCCGTGGCGCTGGTCCAACTGTCGCGCGGCCTTTTCGGTGATCTCTCCGCCGATATCCGTGAGCGGATCGTCCAGATCGAAGAGACCCTGGCGCTGCGGCGCGAGCAGCTCGAGGCGGCCATCGCGAACAACGACGGAAACGTCGCCGTCTTCGAGCGCAACATCAAATCGCTCGAGGACGCGATCGGCGGAATTCAGGCGGAGGCCGCCGCCGCGGAGGCGTCGGGCGTCTGGGTCGCCCTTTCCGGGCTCGCCTTGCTCTTCGTCGTCAAGCTGGCTCAGGGGGTGGCGGCGAACACTCTGCTCGAACGGCGCTTCTCCGACTGGCTTTCGGACCGCTCCTTTCCGGCGGGGATATCGCAGGCCAAGACTTGGCTCAGCGCCGGTTTCGTGACTCTGATCTTTGCGGCCTGCGTAGCCCACTACGCCTTCGTGGGCATGTGGCCGTTGGTGGCACAGTTCCCGGCACAGCAGCCCTACCGGCTCGCCGCGATCGACGGTATCCGGTCCTTCTTCGATTTCGCCGTGATCAATGGTGAATGGTTCTTCGACACGATCACCTACGGCATCCGGGTGATCCTCGATGCACTCGAAGTGCTCTTCGTCAGCACGCCTTGGGTCGTGATCGCCAGCATCATCATTCTGCTGACGGGTCTTTCGGCCGGCACGACGGCGGCGATCTATACCGGCGCGTTTCTTCTCTACATCGGCCTTCTCGGGTTCTGGGAGAAGGCGATGACGACGCTCGCTCTGCTGGGAACCGCGGCCTGCATCAGTATCTGTCTCGGCATCCCGCTCGGCATGCTCTGCGCCAGAAGGCAGCGCCTCTATGCGGTGGTGCGGCCGGTGATGGACTTCATGCAGACGATGCCGAGCTTCGTTTTCATGATCCCTGTGATCGCCTTCTTCGGCACCGGCAAACCGGCTGCGGTCATCACGACCATGATCTTTGGCGGCACCCCCGTGGTGCGCCTGACGGTTCTCGGCCTGCGCGGCGTTCCCGAACATGTCCGCGAGGCCGCCATCGCCTATGGCGCGTCCAAGTGGTATCTCCTGACCAAGGTCGACCTTCCCCTGGCCGCGCCCTCGATCCTCGCCGGCGTCAACCAGACGATCATGCTCAGTCTCGCCATGGTGGTCGTTGCCTCGCTCATCGGTGCCAGGGGGCTGGGAGAGGACGTCCTCGAAGCGCTGCAATACGCGTCCGTCGGGCAGGGCATCCTGGCGGGCTTTGCCATTCTGTTTTGCGCGATGATCCTCAACCGCATCATGCAGGGAGATCGGACCTGAGGGTCTATGATCGCGTGGCGAGCCACGGATCAGGCCCGCCTTCCGCCGATGTCACGATCCTAGGCGCGGGCATCATCGGTGTATGCAGCGCGCTGGCGCTGCAGGAACGCGGGTTTTCGGTCGCGGTCATCGACCGCGACGAACCGGGGCAGGCCGCGAGCTACGGCAATGCCGGGATCGTGTCGCCTTGGTCTTGTGTGCCGCAAAGCATGCCGGGCATCTGGAAATCCGTGCCGAGATGGTTGTTGGACCCACAAGGCCCCCTCCGGGTCCGTGTGGGAGAGCTTCCGAAACTGCTGCCGTGGGTGGCGCGCTTTTTCGCCAATACAAGTCTGCAGAGGGTGCATGAGATTTCCAGTGCGATGGACATGCTCATGCAGGGCAACATCGAGGCCTATCGGCACCATCTGAAAGGGACGGGCCGCGAGGATCTCCTGCAGGATAGCTGGTTTATCAACGTGTTCCGGGGGAGCGCCCGGCCCGACCTCGGGGATCTGGGCTGGCGGTTGCGCATCGACAAGGGTGCCCCGGTGGTGATGGTGGGCGGCGACGAACTGCGCACGATCGAGCCCGAACTCTCGCCTGAAATCGCTCAGGCGGTGATCATCAAGGAGCAAGCCCGGGCTTTGGCGCCCGGAGAGATCTGCAAGGTGCTCGCGGAGAAGGCGAGACGACAGGGCGCGAGCTTCGTCAGATGCGATGTGAGGCGCCTCCGGCCGAGAGACGGTGGCGGTGTCGATCTCGAAACCGACCTTGGAGTCATCGAAACGAACAAGCTCGTTCTTTGCGGCGGCGTGTGGTCCGCCGAGCTCCTGAGGCCGCTTGGGATCAAGCTTCCTTTAGTGTCGGAGCGCGGCTATCATCTGGAATTCACCGAACCGGGGGTTCGACTGAATCACTCCATTCTGGATGTTGCCGGCAAGTTCATCATCAGTTCGATGGAAGGCGGAGTAAGGAGCGCGGGCACGTCCGAGTTCGCGGACGTCGATGCCCCACCGAACTACAAGCGCGCGGACATTCTCGCGCCGATGTCGAAACGGCTGATCCCGCGGCTCAACACTGGACGGTCGCGGCGCTGGGTCGGGGCGCGGCCGTCCTTTCCCGACAACCTCCCGGTCATCGGCGCGATTCCGGGCTTCCACGATCTCTATGGTGCCTTCGGGCACAGCCACTACGGCCTTGGCATGGCACCGGCGACCGGTCGCATCGTCGCCGAGACCATCATGGGCTCCCTGTCGAACACCGACCGCTCCCGCGTCTCGGTTGAGCGGTTTCTATGAGCGGCGCGGAATCGGATCCCGAGAGCCGAACACACCAGAGCTCTACGCCGCTCCACTTCGAATCGATCACAGATGTAGGGGACCGAATTCGCAGCGGCGAGATCTCTTCGGTCGCTTTGACACGTCATATGCTCGGACGGATCGAAGCGCATGACGCTCGCCTCAACGCCTACATCGAGGTCACCGCCGACCTCGCTCTAAGGCAGGCCCATCGGGCCGATAGCGAGCTGGCGCAAGGACAGGATCGCGGCCGGCTGCACGGTGTTCCCGTCGCGATCAAGGACATCTTCGCCACCAACGGCATTCGCACCACTTGTGGCTCCAAGCTCTTCGCGGACTGGGTCCCGGACTACGACGCGGAAGTCGTGAGAAAGCTGCGCGAGGCCGGTGCCGTGCTGCTCGGCAAGACCGGCATGCACGAGCTCGCCTACGGTATGAATGGCGTCAACCCCTACTACGGGCCGACGCGGAATCCCTGGGCCCTGGATCGCGACGCCGGTGGCTCGAGTGGCGGTTCGGCAGCCGCGGTCGCGGCAGGCCTGGCTTTCGCGGCGCTCGGCACGGATACCGGCGGATCGGTGCGCCAGCCGGCGCACTCTTGTGGGATCGTCGGCTTCAAGCCGAGCTTCGGCCGGGTGAGCAAGGCCGGGGTGCTCCCGCTCGCGTGGTCCATGGATCACGTCGGCCCGCTGACGCGTTCGGTCGCGGATGCGGCGCTCCTGCTGGGCGCCATCGAGGGCAGGGATCCGGCCGATCCCTACTCGGCCTCGCTTCGAGACCGAGCGGCGGACGCGCCGCAGGAATGTGCCTTGCAGGACCTGCGCATCGGCATCGTGCGAAGGCATTTCTTCGAAGGCCACAGCGAGGTCATCACGTCCATCGACGGCGCTCTCGGCCGCTTGAAGCAGGCGGGGGCCGAGCTGATCGAGTTGGACATAGCCGATATCGACGAGGCGACCAAAGCGGCGCGGATGACCTTCGCGGAAGCCAATGCGGTCCATGAAGCCGATTTCGCCGAACGTCCTGAAGACTTCGGCATGGATGTCCGCAAGAAACTCGAAGCCGCGCGAAAGCTCTCAGCGGCGGACTACGCGAAGGCGCAGCATTTTCGCCAGGGATTTCGGCAACGTTTGGAGGGCCTGTTCGCAGACCGTGACCTGCTCGCGATGCCAACCGCGACGATCACGTCAGCGCCGATCGACGAGCGGCCGGAAGATCACCCACACCTCTCTTGGAAGAGCTGCGGCATTTTCAACTTCACCGGCCATCCGGCGATCTCGCTACCCTGCGATCTCGTGGGACAAGGCCTGCCCGTCGGCCTCATGCTGGTCGGACCCCTTCACCGGGACGAGACGCTGCTGCGCCATGCGGGCCTTGTCGAGGCCGCGCTCGCGTGGCGCCGCCGTCCGACGGGTTTCGAATGAAGGACTTTGCCGACGAGAGCATTTTGCGTTCGGCTTGGATCGGCGCTGGCCCCGCAACCTGATTCCGCCCGCCGTCAAATCTCTTGGTTCAGCCTCGGTTTCCAGAACGGCCGGAACAGCTCGATCTTTGGGCAACGGTTCATCACCACTCTGAGACCGGCGGCCTCGGCCAGTCGCGCCGCTTCGGGGTCGACCACGCCGATCTGACCCCACAACACCTTGGCGCCAATCGCTATCGCTTCCTCGGCGACTCCATAGAGGGCGGACTTGTCCCGAAAGACCTGCACCATGTCGACGGGCTGGTCGATGGACGCAAGGCTTTCATAGACCTTCAGTCCGCGGATCTCGCCAGGATACTCACGCGGGTTGACCGGCAGCATGGTGTAGCCGGTCTCGTGCAGCACCCTCAGCACCCCATAGCTGAATTTCGTCGGATCCGAGCTCGCCCCGACCATGGCGATCGTTTTCACTTCCTTGAGGATTCCGGCGAGGTATTCCGGCGGATAGCCTTCGTCGTGGTTCATAGGGATCACCCTTTGGCCTCGCTCGAGTCTTTTTGAATGTACGATCTCAGCTCCTCCGGTCGGAGCGGGCTTTGGAAGGGGTTGCGATAGAGCTTGTCGTGGCTCTCGACGCCCACATCGAAGGTGCAATCGCTCAGCGGTCGCGCGACGCACAGCAGCACGTATCCGTCGGAAAGCTGACGGCCGTTCAGAGCCACGCCCGCGCTTTGATCGACGTCACCTGCCAGCAGCTTCGCCGCGCAGGAGATGCAGCCCCCGTAGCGACAGCCATAGGGCAAGGAGACGCCGTGGCTCTCCAGCGTCTCGAGCAGCGGTATCGCCCCGTCCACCTCGTACGACCGTCCGCTACGATTGGCGAGCGTAACGGTGAACCTGCGCGTTTCTCGTGGCTCGGCCATGGCGCGCTATAGCCAGATGTCGGAAGTGCAGTCGCCGCCGGGATAGCGGGTTTCGTGACAGCGCGCCGGGCCGTTCGGCTCCTTGCCGAAATCGACGAAGAAGTCTTCGTCGATCGCCATGCCGCCGTTCTCGGTGTCGCAGTTGACCATCAGCATACAGCCGCCGTTTGTACGGATGTCCGGGTAGAACTGGTTGTCCCAGGTCGAGAATAGTGAAGTCGTGACGTAGAGCCGCCTGCCGTCGAGCGAGAGCTGGATCATCTGCGGCCCGCCCGTGATGCGATGCCCGTTCACCTCCGGCGCGCGCCCGAGCAGTCCACCCATCCAGACTTGCCCGGTGAACTTCGGATTGTGCGGGTCGGAGATGTCGTATTGGCGAATGTCCCCGTGCAGCCAGTTGCAGAAATAGAGAAAGCGGTCGTCCATCGAGATCAGGATCACGCTGATGACGCCCGGCACGGGGATCGGCCATTCCGGATGGGGCTCGTTGTCGACGTCGATGATCTTCTCCCAGAGCCATTCGCCGTCCTTCTTGAACCAATGGATGATGTTGGCCGAGAGCGCGGCGCCCACGAAGCCGTGGTGGGAGTCCGGGTCATGATGGAAGCGCACTTCCAGCGGGATCAGCCCGTCTTCCCCCAGGTAGTGGGTCTTGACGATGCTCTTCTTCTCGAAATCCCAGAAATGCAGGCGCCGGCCGTACTTCAGGTGCCCCACCTCTTCCAGATCGAATCCCGGCATGAAGGTGTTCGGTGCCGCCCACTCGCTCGAGACCATCACGTTGTGGCGCGGCTGGTACCAGAAGTCGTAGTTGAAGTGCATGCCGGTGATGTCGTTCTCCCAGCGCCCGACAATCTCGAAGTTCTCATTTAGGTGCAGGAAGCCACCGGGCGCTTCGCCCTTGGCGTCGCCGAGCATGGAGATGATGATGTCCGAGCCCAGGCAGTGCACCGTGTGGGGGGCGGAGAGATCGGTCTTGGCTTTGATCTCCGCACCCTCGATCACCTTGTGGAGCCTGGGCGCGCGCGGGTCCGCGCCGCAGTCGACGATGTGAAGGTTGGAGCTGCGCACCCCCGGCACGATCAGATAGCGCCGCTCTTTCGTCGGGTCATGGTGACAGGACGAGCAGGCATTCCAGCCCATGTGATGCAGCTCGTCGCCGATCCCGGGCATCTCCAGCCGGCTGATGACCTGCGAATAGGTCGGGCTCTCCGGATCGGCATCGATGGTCGCCAGATAGTCCGGCTTCTGGATTCCGGTGCCGATGTAGAGCGCCGCCGTGTAGAGCAGCGTCTCGCGGGGGGCCTTCATAGCCTCCGCCGGCGAGGCGTAGCCCGGTCCGCAGCAGCTTTTTCCATCGTCGCCCATGACACCTCCGAGGGTTACTGCAACCGTTCAGCCGGTTGATCGGGGTCTTCAGGTGCCGCTCCCCGCCCTCTTCCGGAGGCGGCAGGTCTCCCGCCTGCATATTGACCTGAATCGAAGGAAAGATCAGCCCAGGCACGGAGAGCCGCTTATCTCGATTGGTGCGGAAGGCAACGGACTCGTCCTCCGTCTTTCCTGTGCCGTCATCCCCGGGTCGCGGCTCGTGCTGAGATTGTGCAACAAGAGAGCCAAGAGAACCCAACGTCTCGCGCCATTTCACGACTTTATGACCTGATCGTCGCATGCTCGAACCCTGGCGCTAGGATGACTCGAAAGGCCGCCGATTCGTTTCGCGCGCAGGCCGTTAAAGCTCAAGCGACGTTGCGAGCCGGAAGTAGTTCACTCACTTCGGCTAGGAACGCCTCTCCCGCTTTCGATATTGGCCGTCCCGTCGGCACAGCCAGTCCCGTCTTGAATATCAGCCTTGGGCGTAGCGGCCGCTGCACAACGCCGGCTGGCGCTTCTCCGAGGAAGCTGAACGAGCCGACCACGGCGATGCCGGCGCCTTGGCGCACGAGGTCTCGGGCGGCC
>JAKSDN010001055.1 GCA_022360075.1 Kiloniellales bacterium
GATGTGCACGTCGATCACGCGATCCACAACGACCTCGCCGCGCTCGTAGAGCCGGCTCAGCAACTCGGACCGGTTAAAGACCATGCCGGGCCGGCTCATCAGGGCCTGCAGCAGCTTGAACTCGGTCGGAGTCAGAATGACCTCGTCGTCGGCGAGCGTGACCCGATGGCGCTGGGGGTCGAGCGTCAGCGGCCCGTGCACCAGGACTTTTTCCGGACGCGCCCGGGACAGGCCGGCGCGGCGCAGGATGGCCTTGACCCGCTCGACCAGCTCGCGCGGGCTGAAGGGCTTGACGACGTAGTCGTCGGCGCCGAGCGAAAAGCCGACGATGCGGTCGGCCTCCTCCTCGCGCGCGGTCAGCATGACGATGGGGACGTCGGAGGTCTTGCGTAGCTCGCGGCAGACATCCCAGCCGTCGAGCACCGGCAGCATGACGTCGAGCACGACCAGCACGGGCTTGCGCTGACGCGCGAGCTCCAGGCCGCGGCCACCGTCGCGCGCCGTGACCGTCTCGAAGCCCGCCGCGGTCAGGTAGTGCCGCACCAGCTCGAGGATGTTGGGGTCGTCCTCGACGATCAGGATCGGCCCGGCCGGCCGCGCGCCGGCGCTCAAAGAGTCTCCGGACAAACTTCGCACTCCCTCCGCGCGCCGCGTCGAGCACACGGCGCGTCACGGAGGGAGACTATACAGGAAGTACGTGAGACAGGACGTTCCGCTGGCGTCTCAGTCGAGCAGGCTACGCAGCATCCAGGCGGTCTTCTCGTGCACCGTCATGCGCTGGGTCAGCAGATCGGCCGTGACCTCGTCGTTGCCCGACTCCGCCGTGGGGAAGATCGAGCGGGCGGTCTTGGCCGCGGCTTCGTGGCCATCGACGAGCTGGCGGACCATGGCCGTCGCCTCCGGCACGCCGTCGGCCTCCTCGATCGAGCTGAGCGCGGCATAGGCCTTGTAGCTGCCGGGCGCCGGATGGCCGAGCGAGCGAATCCGCTCTGCGATCTCGTCCACCGCGGTTGCCAGCTCGGTGTACTCCTGCTCGAACATGGTGTGCAGTGTCTGGAACATCGGGCCGGTGACGTTCCAGTGGAAGTTATGGGTTTTGAGATAAAGCGTATAGCTGTCGGCCAAAAGCCGAGACAGGCCGTCGGCGATCGCCTTGCGGTCGCCCTCGGGGATACCGATGTCGATCTCCACTTTCCCTCTCCTTACTTCTGGGCCGGGCCATTGTCGGCGGCCTCGGCAAAGGTTCATCCTATTGAACACAGATATAGGTGTTGATTCCGGCCGCTGCAACGTAATTTAGAATCGATCTAAGTTAATCTTTCATGGCATTTCGCGCCCATCGGACTTGGTCGGAAGCCGGCTCATGCGCTCAGTGAGAGGCGCACCTGCCCCAAGCCGCCGAAGTCGGCCACGGCCTCGTCGCCCGGCTCGAGCAGCTTGAAATCGGTCACCACGCCGGTGGTCACCCAATCGCCGGCCGCGAGCGGGCGCGCGGCCCCGCGCGAGCCGAGCTCGTTGGCCAGCCAGGTGAGCGCCGTGAGCGGGCCGCCCAGGGCATTGGCGCCCCGGCCCTCGCTCACCGCCGCGCCGTTGATCGACAGGCTGACCGGGTGGGCCGGCAAATCGAGCTTGCGCCAGTCGTCGCAGGCCGGCCCGAGGACGAAGGCCCCGTGGACGCCGTTGTCGGCGATCAGGGCCGGCGCGCCGGCCCCGCTCCAACCCGCGCCGAAAGCCGAGGTCACCAGCTCGATCGCCGGATGGACGGCGGCGACGGCCTCGGCCACCTCGTCCTCGCCGTAGGGCTGCGGGCGCGGCGGCAGGGGCGCGGCCAGGCGAAAGGCGAACTCGGGCTCGATCAGGCAGAATAGGAAGTCACCGGCGGCGAAGCGGGACGGGCTCTCGACCACGCCACCGCGCAGAATGCGGCCGAAGAAGGGTCCCTCCACGCCAAGATAGTCCTGCGCCTTGCGGCTGGTCGCCCCGATCTTGTAGCCGACTTGCGCCGCATCCGCCGTGGCCTGGCCGGGCAACCCGGCCGCTTCGGCCACGAAGGCCGCCTGGATCGCGTAGGCGCCTTCCAAGTCGTCGGGCCGCAGGCCATCCGGCAGGGAATCGATCGCCTTCCGACTGCGGCGGGCTTCCAGGAGCAGCCCCGCGGCCGCCCGCGCGTCTTCCGGAGTCACGATCGGCTATCCGTCCGGCCCGGCGCCTACTCCGCCGCCGCGCGCTCCTCGATCACCTTGTCGGCCAGCTTACCGGTCAGCTCCTGCAGGTGATCGAACTTGGAGGCGAAGGTGCCGACGCCAAGCGTGAGCGAGCGCAGCTCGATCACCAGGTCGTGGATCTCCGACTGCGGCATGTGGCACTTGAGCTCGTCCCAGCCGTCCCAGCCCTGCCGCGGCTCGAAGCCGAGGATCTGTCCGCGCCGGCCGCTCACCAGGCCGTGGATCTTGGCCGTGAAGTCCGAGGGCACGGCGATGGCCACCTCGTAGATCGGCTCCAGCAGCACCGGATGGCACTGCGGCAGGCCTTCCGACATGGCCATGCGCCCGGCCGTCTTGAAGGCCTGGTCGGAGCTGTCGACCGAGTGGTACTGGCCGTCGAACAGCCGCACCGCGACGTCGACGACCGGGAAGCCGAGCGGGCCGCGTTCCAGGAATTCCTTGATGCCGGTCTCGACCGAGGGGATGTAGTTCTTCGGAATCGCGCCGCCGACGATGTTGTCGATGAATTCGAAGCCCTCGCCGCGCGGCTTGGGCATGATCTCGACCTGCACGTCGCCGAACTGGCCATGGCCGCCGGTCTGGCGCTTGAAGCGGGAATGCTGCTTCACGCCCTTGCGGATGGTCTCCTTGTAGGCGGTCAGCGGCGGCGCGATGTTGACCGCCACGTTGTATTTGCTCTTCAGGCGCTCGACCGCCAGCTTGAGGTGGATCTCGCCCTGGCCCCAGAGCAGCATCTGATGGGTGCTCGGGTTGTGCTCGACGCCGAGCGAGGGGTCCTCTTCGATCAGCTTGGCGACGCTGGCCGTCAGCTTGACTTCGTCCTGGCGGTTCTGCGGCTCGATCGCGAGCGCATAGACCGGGGTCAGAACCTCGGGCCAGATCATCCCCGAATCGGCGACACGTCCGCTCGAGCTCAGCAGGTCGCCGGTCTCGACCTCTTCCAGGCGCTGCAGCGCGACGAGTTCGCCCTCGCCCGCCTCGCCGAGCTTCTTGTTGTCGGAGCCCATGAGGTGATAGAGGCCGCTCATCCGCTCGCCGCCGATCGTCGCGCCGTCGCTGATCGTGCCGCGCCAGAGCCGCGCGATGGAGAGCTTGCCGAGATGGGCCTGGTGATAGGTCTTGACCACCGACGCGGCATAGTCGCCGTCGCCCGGTACGCCGAGCCGCGCGGCGGTGGTCGCGGCCTCCGGTGCCTCGTGGCGCAGCGCCTTCCAGAGCCGGGTGATGCCGTTGGCGTGCTCGGCCGAGCCGAGGAAGACCGGGACCAGCAAGTCGCCCTGCAGCACCTGGGTCAGATGGCCGTAGACATCGTCGGTTGCGGGAACCTTGTCCTCCAGAAGCTGCTCGAGCAGCGTGTCATCGAAGTCGGCCAGGGACTCGAGCAGCTCCTGGCGCGCCTCGCCCTCGCGCTCCTTCACCGCATCGGGCATCTCGATCAGCTCGGAGGGCTTGCCGTCGGTGTAGCGATAGGCGCGCTCGCTGACCAAATCGACGAAGCCGGTGATCTCTTCGCCGTCGCGGATCGGCACCTGGCGCAACACCAGGGGCTTCGGCGAGACCGCCTGCAGGCCTTCCAGGATCTCCTTCACGCGCCGGGTCGCCTTGTCCATCTTGTTGATGAACAGCATGTGCGGGACCTGGAACTCCTCGAGCAGCTTGAACAACGGTGCGAGCGTCAGGGCCCGGTCAGGGTCGGGTTCGGCGACGATCACGGCCACGTCGGCGGCCATCAGCGCGCTGCGGCTTTCCTGGCGCAGCTCGACCGATCCCGGGCAATCGATGATCGACCACTGCTCGCCAAGGTAGTCGCAGGTCGCGATGTTAGGCTCGACGCTCATCGTCCGCGCCCGCGCCTCGGGCGAGCCGTCACCGACAGAGTTGCCTTCGGTGACCGAGCCCTTGCGTCCGATAGCGCCGGCGGCGAAGAGCATCGCCTCCAGAAGCGTGGTCTTGCCGCTCGTGTAAGGACCGACAAGCACAGCGCAACGGGGTTTCGATGCTGTCTTGGCCGTCATCAGCTTCTCCCTATGACCTGGGGCGAACCCCCGCCTCTCCCTAGGGGTTCCGGTGAGGGTCGCGATGCCTTAGTGGCTGTTATGGGCCATGGTTTCAGACATGGGCGCCGACTGGCAACCCAAAAGCGGCGGCGGGGGACCGGCGGCCCGTCACAAATGATCTTTGCGCCGCACAAATGTTCTCAATCTGCTATGATCGCGCCGAACGGGGCCGGAAAGGCCCCCGCCGCCCTCCCATGCCACCCCAAGGTGAGCCGAGCCGGCAGGGCGGCGTGAGACTCAGGGAGGATCATCCATGTGCCGCATCTTCGCCGGCCAGGACCCCGCGGACTACGCCTGCATCACCCGCTCGGTCCGGCTCGCCGGCCATGCCACCAGCATTCGGCTCGAGGCGACCTTCTGGGACATTCTGGACGAGGTCGCCGAGGGCCAGGGAATGACCACGCCGCGGTTTCTCTCCACGCTCTACGACGAGGTCTTGGAGATCCACGGCGAGATCGGGAACTTCGCCTCGCTGCTGCGTGTTGCCTGCACCCGCTATCTGCGCAGCAGCGACGCCGTGATGGCCGAGGCCCGGCGCGAGCTGGCGGCGACCGCCGCCGAGTGAGCGCGATCCGGTTGGCCGTCACGCGCTTGCCGGCGACGCGAGTCCGATGATCTAGACGGCCGAGCGGTCGGGTCTTGGCGGCAGCAGGGCCAAGGCGTTGGAGCCATCCGAAAGCGGCTCCTGCCCGCCCCAAGGCGCCTCGGACCCGGCCGGGACGGGTAATGCCGGTTTCGGGAAGTTGCAGCCCTCGGCCAGCAGGGCCGTGGCATCGTTGCAGCGCAGCGGCGGGGCGAAGTAGAAGCCCTGCACCAGCCGGCATCCGAGCTCGCTCAGGCAGACGAGCTCCTGAAGCGTCTCCGCGCCCTCGGCGACCACATCCATTTCGAGAATCCCGGCCAGGCGAATGATGGCCCGCACGATCTCGAAATCCTGCTCTCGCTCGGCGACGGCCCGCACGAAGACGCGGTCTATTTTCAGAACGTCGAAGGGGAAGCGGCGCAAATAGCTGAGGCTGGAATAGCCGGTGCCGAAGTCGTCGATGGCGAGGCTCACGCCGAGCTGCTTCAAGTCGCGTAGAACCGCCGCCGCCTGCTCGGGATCGCTCATCAAGAAGGATTCGGTCACCTCGAGCCTGAGCCTTGCCGCCTCGATCGGCGTGGCATCCAGGACCTTGCGCACATCCTCGATGAAGGCGCCATCCATGAGCTGACGCCCGGAGACGTTGACGCTGATCGAGAGTCCGCTGCCGGCGGGAAAGCCCAGGACCCAGTCGCTGAGCTGCTGTGTGGCCTGCTCGAGGACCCAGCGACCGATCGGCAGGATCAGGCCCGTCTCCTCGGCCAGCGGAATGAACTCGCCGGGACCCAGCATGCCGCGCTCGGGATGGTTCCAGCGGATCAGCGCCTCGAAGCCGAAGAGCCTCTGGCCATGCAGCGCCACGATCGGCTGGTAGCGCAGCTCGAACTCGCCGCCCTTCTCGATCGCGCGGCGGAGGTCGGATTCGACCTTCAGCAGGCCCGAGCGGTCGCTGCGCATCGAGACGTTGAAGACCTCGAAGCGGTCGCCGCCGCTCTGCTTGGCGGCGTGCATGGCGATGATCGCATCTTGGATCATGCTGTCGGCGCCGATATAGCCCTGCGGGCTGACGGCGATGCCGATACTGACGGTGCAAAAGACTTCTTGGTCGCCGATCGTGATCGGGGCGTCGAGCTGCTTGCGAACCCGCTCCGCGCAGCGCACCGCCGACTCGGGAAGCTCGACGTCCTCGACCAGGATCGCGAAGTCGCCGCCGGAGATGCGCGCGACGGTATCGCCGGGACGCACCGCGTTCTTCAGGCGGCGCGCCAGGATCTTGAGCACCTCGTCACCGGCGAGATGGCCGAGGCTGTCGTTGACGAACCTGAAGCGGTCCACATTGAAGACGACGATGGCGAAGCTGCGATCGAGCGAACGGCCGGCGCGGCGCAGCGCGTGACCGACCCGATCGACGAAGACCTGGCGATTGGGGAGCTGGGTCAGGCTGTCGTGGAAAACGCTATGGCGGAGCTGCTCTTCGGCACGTTGTCGCTCGGCGACCTCGCGCTGCAGGCTCTGGTTGGCCGCCACCAGCGCATGCGTGCGCTCCTGGACCTTGGCCTCCAGTTCGTCCTTCGCCTTGGTCAGAAGGCGACGCGCCTCCTTCAGGGCGGCGATGTCCTGGGCATGCCGGGTCGCGTAGCGAATCGAACGCTCGAGCAGGCGCGGCGAAAGCTCGCCCTTCTCCAGGTAGTCCGAGGCCCCCGCCAGCATCGAGGCCACGTCGACCTCGTAGTCGCTGGCGCCGGTCAGCATGATGAGCGGCACCGGACAACCGCTATCGACGGCTTGGCGGACGAGCTCCAATCCGCTGCGTTCGCCGATCCTGAAGTCCACGAGGGCAACGTCGAACGTGTCCCACTGGAGCGCGTCCCAGCCCTCGTCGTAGGTCGAGACCCAGTGCAGCTCGTGGGCCACCGCATCGATGTCATCCAGCATCTCGCGAACGAGGACATGATCGTCCTCGTCGTCTTCGACCAGGAGAATTCTGACTGTCGAGCGGCGCACCGCGGTTTCGCCTTCCTCGGCTTATTAGTACTAACGGGAATTGACGAAATGGCCAGTGAAGGCGGTTTAGCCAAATTTTCTTACCAATACATTGAGACTACGACGGGACAGCGAAACAAGCGTGCTAAAGACCCTTCATGGTTTGGTAACAATCGAGTAACCCCAAGTCGCCGCAGGCCTTTTCCGGCGCGGCGCGGGAAACCGGCAAAGGCCATCAAGAACGCGCGAGGCGTTGCACCGAGCGGTTGTGGGCGCCGTTGGGCCCAGGCCCCGGCAGCGTTGCCACCCGAAACCCGTCGAGCGGGCATCAGACCGTCCGCTCCACCGCCACGGCATGTAGTAGCCGGCTACCACCACTGCCCCAACCGCCGACGCTACCCTTTCCGGCAAACGAAGCAATCTGCGGGCTGGGCTCAGGGAGGCGGCGATGGCGAAGGCCATTCACACGATGATCAGGGTGCTGGACCTGGAGCGCTCGATCGCCTTCTACGAACAGGCCTTCGACCTGAAGGTCGCCGACCACTTCGATTTCGACGGCTTCGCCCTGGTCTACCTGCGCAACGCCGAGAACGACTTCGAGATCGAGCTCACGCTCAACAAGGGCGAGAGCGAGCCCTACACCCACGGCAGTGGCTACGGCCATGTCGCGGTCTGTGTCGATGACGTCAATGCCGAGCACGCGCGCTTCCAGCAGCTCGGTCTGGCGCCGAACGACGTCAAGGAGTTCCACCGCGACGGCAGCCTGATGGCGCGCTTCTTCTTCGTGCAGGACCCCGACGGCTACAAGATCGAGGTGCTGGAGCGCCACGGCCGCTATCAGTGACGCCGGCCGGGCCCGGCGGTGGCCCGACCGGCCAAGGCAAACACAAGCAAGAACAAAGAGCCGTTCAAGGAGGAGATCGTCTGATGAGTAGCAAAGGCATGAATCGCCGTCAGTTCCTGCATAGCAGCGGGACGGCGGCGGCCGGGGCGGCGGCGCTCGCCTCGGGCGCGGTCCTGATGGCGCCGGACGGCGCCTGGGCCCTGGAGATGACGACGCTGGGCGGGCACGAGGCCAAGACGCTTCTGGCCATGACCCGCGACCTCTATCCCCACGACACCCTGTCGGACATGTACTACGCCGGCGTGGTCGGCGCGCTCGACGCCGACGCCAAGGCGAGCGCCGACACCGCGGCGATGCTGAAGGA
>JAKSDN010000404.1 GCA_022360075.1 Kiloniellales bacterium
GACGCTGGCCATGGCGTCGCTTTCGGTTGCTGAAATCGCACGTCGCGGGTCGCTGGGCCACCCCCGCCCCGCTCCTCCCCCATTAAGGGGGAGGGAGTCGGGTTACGGGCCACCATCCAACCGTCAGGCGGTCAGAGCGGCGGCAGGCCCATGGAGGAGCGATAGGCCGCAAGCTGCGTATCGCGGCCGAAGTCGTCGGTCAGGGCATCCCATTGCTCGGCGACCGCATCGAGCGCCTCTTGGGCAGAGACCTGACCAGCCAGCGCCTTGGAAAGCTCGATCTCCAGGATCTCGGTGTAGGAGAAGTAGCCCGGCAGGCGCATGTCGAGCGCGACGTTCGGATGCGAGGCGCTGTCCTTCTGGGCGGCGAGATAGGCCTCGGCTTCGGCGCGGGTGAAAGTCGAGAGCCAGCGCTCGACGTCTGTGAAGTGGCTGTAGCGATAGGGATTGACGCCGGAGCCGCCGGTTACCGTGGCGATGCCGCTGTTCTCCGGATTGGAGACCCACTCGATGAAGTGCCAGGCCGCCTCCTGCTTCTTCGAGGCCGCAGGCACCGCCGCCTGCCAGCCGCCGAAGGCCATGAAGGGCGAGACCACGGGCGCATCGAAGCTGTCCCACTTGCCGGTCTTGTAGTTCCAGACCTCCTTCGAGCCGGGCGTCACGGCCGATCCGACCTTGCCGTTGACGGTGCTCTGCTTGGGGTCGGCGGCGATCACGCCGGTGTCGCCCCAACCCACGCTCATCGCGACTTTGCCGCCGGCGAAGTTGGAGTTGACGTCGCCGAAGTTGAAATTGAGCGCTCCCGGAGGCGCGAGCTTGGAGGCGCGCACATAGTCTTCCAGCGCCTTCACCCAGCCCGGGTTGTTGACCTGGGCGTCCATGTTTTCCGGACTGAAGAACATCGAGCCGGGATTATCCGGATGGTTCGTGTAGGAGGCCACGTGGGTGAAGAAGAACCAGAACTGCTGGCCGCCGCGCACGAAGGCCTCGGCGGTGCCCCAGAGGCCCTGGTCCGGCCGTGTGAAGAACTCGGCGATGTCGAGATATTCCTTCCAGTCCTGCGGCAGACGCAGGTCGTAGCCGTACTTGGCCTTGAAGGCCGTCTGCTCCTTGGCGTCCTCGAAGAGGTCCGTACGATAGGTCAGGTTGTGCAGATCGCCGTCGATGGTCTGGGTGTAGTGCTTGCCGTTCCAGACCATCAAGCGGTCGCGATAGACCGTGTGGATGTCCTCCCAGGCATCGGCTTCGCGGATCGAGGCCGGCATCTCGGTCAGATAGGGCACGAAGTCCGGCGTCCAGGCCGGCGGGAAGGAGATCACGTCGAAGGAATCCTCGTTCGCCACCATCGCGGTGAGGAACTTCGGATAGAGCTCGCCGAAGGGAAACTCGACGATCTCGACTTCGCCGCAGGTCTGCTCGGCCCAGCTCTTGCCCGCCGCCTCGAAGGCGCTGGCGATGAAGGGCCCGACCTGCGAGCCGACGGTCAACGACACGCCACTGTAGTCGGGACTACAGGCCGCGTTGGCCTGCCCGGTCCCCAGCGCCATCGCCGCGGCGATGGGCAGCATCCACTTTTTCATAAGGGTTCCTCCCTTTTCTCCGGTTTCAATTCACTCAGGATCCCAGCTCACTTGATCGATCCAAGCATCACGCCCGAGCGCATCATGCGGGCCAGGAAGTAGGTGATGACCATCATCGGTCCGATGGAGATGACGACCGCCACCGAGATCGCCCACCACTCGTCGCCCCGATAGGAGTTCTGGCCGGCGAGCAGGACGGGAAGCGTTTGCCAATCCCCGGTCGTGAGGATCAGCGCGAAGAGAAACTCGTTCCAGATGAAGCCGAGCGTGATCAGCGCCACGGCAATCAAGCCGGGCCGCGCCATCGGCAGCACGATGTCCCAGAAGATCCGCAGCCGCGGCACGTTGTCGACCAGCGCTGCTTCTTCAACTTCGATCGGAATCGATTCGAAGAAGTCACGCATCAGCCAGACCACTAGCGGCAGCCCGAAGGCGACGTAGCAAAGCGTCAGGCC
This sequence comes from Kiloniellales bacterium, assembly GCA_022360075.1. Next base: position 2,036 of record JAKSDN010000404.1, read on the forward strand.
CCAATAGGAATCGAGCGCCCTGAGGCCGGTCTCCTGGCCGATCTTGGAATAGAGCAAGTAGAGCGCGAAGGCACTGACGATCGGCGGCATCATGCGCTGCGAGACGAACCAGAAGACCACGTCGTTGTTGCTGAGAACCGCGCCGGGAAGCGGCAAGCGGTTAAGGGTGATCGAAGCGGCCAAAGCGAAGAGGAAGGCGAGCGACATCGAGGCGACCTCGCCCAGGCCCATCACCTTGGCGAGGCCGAGATAGCCGCCGATGCCGGCCGCCACGAAGCCGAGGGCCGCAAGCAGGCGCACGCGGAACTCGAAGCGCACCAGGGC
>JAKSDN010000721.1 GCA_022360075.1 Kiloniellales bacterium
AGCCTGATGAGCGAGTGCGAGAAACGGCTGGAGGGAAGGGTCAGTCCGGAGTTCCTGCAATCCCAGATCGAGATCGGCACCAGCAAGTGCGCCGACATCAAGGCCGCCGCCGCCGAGCTCGCCGAGCTGCGACGCACGGTGTCGGAGGTGGTCGGCCAGTACGGTCTCGCGCTGATCGCGGCCTCGACCCATCCCTTTGCGCAGTGGGACGCCCAGAAGCACACACCGAAACAGCGCTACGACGATCTCGCCCGCGACATGCAGGGCGTCGTGCGCCGGCTCCTGATCTGCGGCATGCATGTCCATGTCGGCCTCGACGACGACGAGCTGCGCATCGCCCTGATGGGCCAAGTCGCCTACTTCCTGCCGCACCTCCTCGTCCTCTCGACCTCCTCGCCCTTCTGGCGGGGCGAGGACACGGGGCTCAAGTCCTATCGCCTGGCGGTGTTCGACGAGATGCCGCGCACCGGCCTGCCCGAGGGCTTCGACAGCTTCGGCGAGTACGAGCGGCACCTGGACATCATGGTCAAGGCGGGCGTGCTCGAGGACGGCACCAAGATCTGGTGGGACGTGCGGCCCTCGGCGCGTTTCCCCACCCTCGAGGTGCGGATCTCCGACGTCTGCACGAGCATTGCCGACAGCGTGACCATCGCCGCCGTCTATGTCTGCCTGCTGCGTATGCTCTACCGCCTCAAGCGCAACAATCAGCGCTGGCGCAAGTACAGCAACATGCTGGTGCAGGAGAACCGCTGGCGGGCCCAGCGCTACAGCTACGACAAGGGCTTGGTCGATTTCGGCAAGGGCGACATCGTGCCCTACGAGGATCTGCTGGAAGAGATCCTGGAGCTGACCGAGATCGATGCCCTGGCGCTCGACTGCCAGAACGAGGTCATGCACGCCCGCGAGATCCTGCGCCGCGGCACCAGCGCCCACCGCCAGCTCGCGGTCTACGAGGCGGCCTGCGCCGAGGGCGCGGAGAAGATGGAGGCCCTGAAGCAGGTCGTGGATTTCCTGATCGAGGAGTCGGTCGCGGGGGTCTAGGCCGGAACCGGCGCGGGGCCGGGCGACTGGACAAGCCGGGCCGTCATGCCAAGATTCGCCACAAAGCGGAAAACCCCGACTCAGGAGATGGGCCCATGGACGACAAGACACGCACGGAACTGGAGGCGGCCGCCTTCCGCCGTCTGGTCGCGCACCTGCGCGAACACACCGATGTGCAGAACATCGATCTGATGAACCTGGCCGGCTTCTGCCGCAACTGCCTGTCGAAGTGGTACCGGGCCGCGGCCGAGGAGAAGGGCCTGGAGATGGACTACGAGCAGGCGCGCGAGATCGTCTACGGCATGCCCTACGCCGAGTTCAAGGCCAAGTACCAGACCGAGGCCAGCGCCGAACAGAAGGCCGCTTTCGCGGAGGCGCAGGCCAAGGCATCGCACTGACCTGAGGCTGGATCGCTCAGGAGCATTGGACCACCGTCGTGCGTCCTTCGAGACGCCCGCTGAAGCGGGCTCCTCAGGATGACGACATGTCTTTGTGCCACTGAAGATCGACCTCATCCTGAGGGGCGCCTGTCAGGGCGCGTCTCGAAGGTCGCACGCTGTCGTTGCAGCGATTTCTTCAGGTTATACGATCCCATAGCCGACAGTTTTCCCCAGGCCGGGGCGTTGCCAAGCGGCGGCGGCGCGGCTAGCGTCCACTCCCGCGCGCAAGCTCGCGCGTCATTCTTCTTTGATCCCACGAGAACATTGCCGGAAGGAGCGTTCCATGGCCGACGTCGGGGGCATTGCCGCGGATCGTTTGCGGTCTTTCATCGAGCGTATCGAGCGCCTGGAAGAGGAGAAGACCGCCCTGGCCGCCGATATTCGCGAGGTCTTCGCCGAAGCCAAGGCAACCGGTTTCGACACCAAGATCATGCGCCAGGTGCTCAAGCTCAGGAAGCTCGACCAGGCCGACCGGCAGGAGCAGGAGCACCTCCTGGAGCTTTACCAGCGCGCCCTCGGCATGGCGGCGGAGGGCTGACGCCATCCTCGTCCGAGCGGCGCCCGATCGGGACCGATCGAGCCTCTAGCGAGTTTCCGCTGCTTGATCGTGTGGCGAGTCGCGACTAATCTATATCAGACTAATCATTCTGATTCGGGATATAGAGGTCAGACTTGCCCCGAGAACGCGAGTTCGATCCGGAGGAGGCGCTGGACAAGATCATGCGCTTGTTCTGGCGCCAGGGATATCTCGACACCTCCGTCGATGACCTGGTCGCCTTCACCGGGGTCAGCCGCTACGGGCTTTACGGTGCCTTCGGCGGCAAGCACGAGATGCTGCTCGCGGCCCTCGACCGCTATCGCGACACCGTGGTGACGCCGCGCGTCGAAGCCATGGAAGCGCCGGACGCCGGGCTCGATTCGATCCACGGCTACTTCCAGTGCCTGATGGACGTGGGCGAGCCGCCCGACGCCGGTTGCCTCATGTCCAACATCGCCACCGAGTTGGCACCGCACGATAGGCGCTCGGCCAAGAAAGTGAACGGCCACTTCGCGCGCCTCGAGGCCGCGTTCCGCAACGCTCTGGGCAACGCCCGAAAAGAGGGTGAGATCGATCCGACGCTCGACGTCGAGACCGAGGCCGCGGTGCTGAACGGCGTCGTGCAGGGCGGCGCCGTGATGGCGCGCGCCGGCGCGGACTGCCGCGCGATCGAGAAGCTGGTCCGGGGCGCGCTCGCCCGGCTGGGCTGATTTTTTTTTGCAGATAACAGACTAAACGTTCTGGTTTGAGTTTTGTGCAATCGAAGGGAGACCACAATGAAGTCCAGCCATCAGAAGTTCCAAGATCGGCGCAGCATCGCCCGCGGGGCGCTGGCCGCTGCCTTGTTCCTGCTCAGTGCAACGACACCGGCCGCTGGCCAGAGCGAGGCAGCGCCCAAGCCGCAGCCGCCCGCGATCTCGCCCGACTTTCCCTACGAGTCGAAGTTCGTCGAGGTTCTCGGCAGCCGCATGCATTACGTCGAGGAAGGGCAGGGCGATCCGATCCTGCTGCTGCACGGCAACCCGACCTCGGCCTATCTCTGGCGCAACGTCATTCCCTACCTGACACCGCTCGGCCGGGTGATCGCGGTCGACAACATCGGCTTCGGGCGCTCCGACAAACCGGCGCTCGACTACACCTTCGACGACCACAGCCGCTATATCGAGGGCTTCATCGCCACTCTCGGTCTGGAGAACCTGACCCTGGTGATCCACGACTGGGGCTCGGTGCTCGGCCTGCACTACGCGCGTCGCCATGAAGACAACGTCAAGGCAGTCGCCTTCATGGAGCCGATCATTCCGCCCGCCTTCCCGATGAAGGCTTACGCCGATTTCGGCGACTTCGAGCAGACCTTCCGCGCCTTCCGCGACCCGGCGCAGGGGCCGGCGATGATCGTCGACAAGAACGTCTTCATCGAGGGCCTGCTGCCCGGCGCGGTGATGCGCGATCTGGGCGAGGCCGAAATGACCGCCTACCGCGAGCCCTTCACCGATCCGGCGAGCCGCAAGCCGATCCTGGTCTGGCCGAACGAGCTGCCGATCGAAGGTGTGCCCGCGCGCAACGTCGAGGTGATTTCCGCCATCGGCCAGTGGCTGCAAAGCTCCGACACCCCGAAGCTGCTGCAATACGCCGCGCCCGGCGCGATCATGCCGCCGGAGGCCGCCGCCTGGGCCGCGCAAAACTACAAGAACATCGAGACCCAGTTCGTCGGCTACGGCATCCACTATCTGCAGGAGGACAACCCGGAAGCGATCGGCCGCGGCATCGCCGATTGGTACCGGCGGCTTTCGGTGAAGTAGGGGGTACCTCGAGGTTTCAGATTTCGCGTCCTCCGGCCCAGTTGCCTTCGTCGCCCCACCCATGACCTGCGGTCCTGCCGCCTCATCAAGGGGAGGGAGAAAGTGCATTGCCGCTCACGAGTTTTCCCCTCCCCCCTCGAGGGGGAGGGTTAGGGAGGGGGGCGTCCGCGAAGCGGACAGAAGAAATGAACCGGGTATTCGCTTCGATCAAAACCGCTCGATTCCAATCTCGAACGCTGGGTAAATGAGATGTGGGCCATTTCTCGCTTGAGGGCGGACGATCTCAGAACTGATCGATCCTTCATCAAAGCTGAGGGCTTTCTCTCTTTGGTCCGCTTAGCGGACGCCCCCCACCCTAACCCTCCCCCTCAAGGGGGGAGGGAAAATGCAAGCTCGCTCAATGATTTAATCTCCCTCACCCTTGATGGGGAGAGGTTAGGTGAGGGGGCCGGCACCTTCTTCTCGGCTGAACTCTCGGGAAACTCGGCGTGCGGTCGCCTACTCCGCCGCCCGCGCTCGGATCTCCGGATTGCGGAAGGCTTGCAGCACCTGGGCCTTGTGCCCTTCGGCCGCTTCGAGGTGCCGCTCCTTGACGTGGCCGTAGCCGCGGATCTGCTCGGGGATCGAGGCGAGCTCGAGGGCGAGCGCGTGGTTGTCGTGGTCGAGTTTGTCGAGCAGCTCCGCCACCAATGCCTCGTAGTCGGCGATCAGCCGCCGCTCGGTCTTGCGCTCCTCGCTGTAGCCGAAGATGTCGAAGGCCGTGCCGCGCAGGCCCTTGAGCCGGGCGAGCAGCTTGAAGGCCGTCATCATCCAGGAGCCGTACTCGCGCTTCTGCAAGTGGCCGCTTTCGGGGTCGCGCGACGCGGACAGGGGCGGCGCCAGGTGGAAGCGCAGCTTGAAGTCGCCCTCGAACTGCTCGTTGACCTTGGCCATGAAGTCGCCGCTGGTGAAGAGCCGCGCGACCTCGTACTCGTCCTTGTAGGCGAGCAGCTTGAAGTAGTAGCGCGCGACGGCTTCGGCCAGGCCCTCGCGGCCGGGCGCCTTGGCCGCCTCCGCGGCCTTGGCGCGCTCGACCAGGGCCTTGTAGCGCCCGGCATAGGCGGCGTCCTGGTAATCGGTCAGGAAGGCCGCGCGGCGCGCGATCATCTCTTCCAGGCTGCGTGAAAGGTGCTTGGTCTCCGGTGCCTCGGCCGGCTCCGCCAGTTTCTCGACGGCGGCGAAGTCGTGCGCGGCGCGACGGCCCCAGAGGAAGGCACGCTTGTTCGCCTCGACCGCGACGCCGTTGAGCTCGATCGCCCGCATGAGCGCTTCCTCGCCCACCGGAACCGTGCCCTTTTGCCAGGCGTAGCCGAGCATGAAGAGGTTGGTGGCGATCGAATCTCCCATCAGGGCGGTGGCGACGCGCGTCGCGTCGACGAAGTCGCTCCTGTCGGCGCCAGCGGCGTCCTTGATGAGGCGGCGCAGGTCGCCGCCCGGGAACTGCCAGTCGGGATCGCGCGTGAAGGCGCCGGTGACCGCCTCGTGGGCGTTGACGACGGCATGGGTCGTGCCGGCCTCGATCTTCGACAGCGCCTCGAAGCCGGCGGCGACCACGAGGTCGCAGCCGAGCAGCAGGTTGGCGCCGCCGGCGGCGATGCGCACGGCGTGCAGGTCCTCCGGCCGCTCGGCGATGCGCACGTGGCTCACCACCGCACCGCCCTTCTGGGCGAGGCCGGCCATGTCGAGCACCGAGCAGCCCTTGCCCTCGACGTGCGCCGCCATGCCGAGCAGCGCGCCGATCGTCACCACGCCGGTGCCGCCGACGCCGGTGACCAGCACGCCATAGGGCTTGTCGAGCGTGGGCAGCGCCGGTGTGGGCAAGACCGGCCAGGCATCGGCATCGACCTTACCGCTCTTGCGCTTGCGGAGCTGGCCGCCGTGCACGGTCACGAAGCTCGGGCAGAAGCCTTTGACGCAGGAATAGTCCTTGTTGCAGGAGGACTGGTCGATCGCCCGCTTGCGGCCGAACTCGGTCTCCAGCGGCACGACGGAGAGGCAGTTCGACTGTACGGAGCAGTCGCCGCAGCCCTCGCAGACCAAGTCGTTGATGAAAGCGAAGCGTTTAGGGTCCTCCATCGTGCCGCGCTTGCGGCGCCGGCGCTTCTCGGTTGCGCAGGTCTGCTCGTAGATGAGGATCGAGACCCCGCGCACCTCGCGCAGCTCCCGCTGGACGCGGTCGAGATCTTGGCGATGATCGATGGTGACGCCGCGGGGAAAGTCGGCG
>JAKSDN010000921.1 GCA_022360075.1 Kiloniellales bacterium
ACAAGAGGGCCGCCGGCTGATCACCGATCAGCGGCCTGGCGAGCCACCGACTCTGGCCTCTCCCGATCTGATCACGAATCAACGCCTGATGGGCGCGGTCGATATCCCGGCCAGCACGCAAGGCAAGATCGCAGCGATTCAGCGTGCCGATCCGACCGCGCAATTCGACGTGGACCAATTCGGCAACGTGATCGTGACCGTTGGCGGCCGCCGAGCCTTCCTGAACGCGCCCGGTCTTTCCGAGCAGGACTTCCGGGAGGTCGGCGTTGATCTGCTGGCCGAGGCTCCGCTGATCGCCACTGGGGTAGGTGCCGGTGCGCGCCTTGCTTCGCGCTTTGGCGCTGGAGTCGGCGCCGTCACTGGCGCGGCCGGTGGCAGTGCAGTGCGTAACTTGGTCGGCGGCGAGCCGATCGACCCGGTACGGGCGGGTGCCGCAGCTTTTGGCGGTTTGGTTGGCGAAGCGGGCGCCGCGTTCATTGGCCGAGTTCTTCGCCGCCTTACCGCCCGCTCCGACCTGGTGAGCAACGGCAGGCTGACACAGCGCGGCCGAGAGTTTCTCGAGCGAGCCGGCATCGATCCAGATCGGGTGACGCCGGAGCTTCTGTCGGAGTTCGTGCAGCAGGCAACCGACACCAGTGAGCCCGTCGCGGCCGCCCGTGTCGCTCAAGCGCAAGACCTGTCCCGCCAGATGGATTCTCCCCAGGTGCCGCTGACACGCGGCGACGTGACCCGAAACCCGGCGATACAGGTAATCGAGGATGCTGCCTCACGCGGTGCCTTCGGGCCGGCCCCTCAGGCGACCGCCACGGGCGTTCGGGCACAACAGCAGGCCGCCCTGCTGGAAAGCGCCAACGCGCTTCAGCGGCGCCTTGCCGGCGGCTCTGAGGTGGTCCTGGAGACCGGCCAGGGCATGGCGCGGGTGCAGGGGCGCTTGCTCGAGCAGGCCGACTTTCTGCGCCAGCGCGTCAGGGACTCGTACCAGGCCGCGCGCACGGCCGGCGGTGCGGTCCTGCCTCAGACCTTGCGCGACGCTGGACGCCTGGTCCGCCGGGAGCTGCTTTCGAGCTTCAATCCGCGCACGGCGCCACAGTCATTCGGCCTTGCCCAAGACCTTGCCGGTTTCACCGAACGTGCACCCGGCCGGATCACATCGGTGAAGCTCCAGGCGCTCGAGAACTGGCGACAGCAGGTCTCGGCTCTCTCGCGCTCGAACAACCCCGTCGAGGCCGCGGCGGCCAGCCGGCTTCGTGAAGGCTTCGATCAGTTCATGGACCGGGTAGCCGAACAAGGCTTGCTGCTCGGAGACGAGGGCGCGCTTCAGGCCTTCAAGCAGTCGCGCTCGCTGTCTCGCGAGCTCGTGCTGAAGTTCCGCGAAGACAACATCGTGGCTTCGATCATCGACACAGCGCCGGACATTTCAGGCCAGCGCGTGCTGCGTCTCACGCCCGAGGAAGCGTTGAACAAGGTCTTCACGGCCAACGCTCTTGGGGGCAAGGAAGGCTCTACGCGGGCCCTACAGCGGCTCAGGGTGCTGTTGGGGGAGAAGGAGCCCTGAATGGGCCGCCCTGAAGCAGGAGGGCCTGCTGAGGCTTCTGGCGAGCCAGGGCCGCGGCTCGGCCAGAGGCGCCGATCTGGAGCGTCTGTTCAGCGGCGACAAGTTCGCCACGGCTTTCGACAGGGCCATGTCGTCATCGCCGAACCTGATGCAGATGTTGTTCAGCCGAGACGAGCTGCGGCTGATGCAGCAGCTGAAGCAAGTTGCACTGACCGCGACGAACCGGGTGCCGCGCGCCGATGTGGGCTCGCCCACGGCGATCATCGACCGCGTGCTGTCGCGCTTCGGCTTCTTGGGAGATCTGGGCTCAGACGTGGTTCGGGCTACCTTCCGGGGCATCTTCGAAACCGGCCAGGCCAGGCAAGCCACGCGCTTCCTCACAGAGCCGCTACAGCGAGCACCGAACGCACTCCCCGGAGGTATCGGCGGGACGGTTGGAGGTGTGACCGGCGCTCAGATCGGCGGCCGTGAATGAGGGTCGCCCTTGTCGAGCCAGCGGATCGTGGCGGCTGTGTCGCCTTGATCCCACCACACGCCCCAGCGGAGACGGTACTGGATGCCCCAGATCAAGAAGATACCTATGGGCACCAGGAACGCCATTACGGCAAGGGCTTCATTCTCCCGTCCTACGATCAGACCCGATATGCCGCCGATGATTATCGCGGTGAAGGCGAAGGCCGGCGAGCTACGCCATGGCCACCGCTTGAAGAACCACGACAGGAAGGCCAACACGGCGACGCCGCCAATCGATCCGAAGACCAGCCCCGGCTTGTTCTCGAGAAAGCCGATGAACACGCCGATCGCGAGCACGATCACGGCCAGGCTCACAAGGGTCCGCCAAATGGACATGCTTCAGCCTAACCCGACACAACGCAGCGTAGCAACACAGGGCCGCGGCTACACCACAGAGACCGTGCAGGAGCGCCTGCGCTGGGCCTGCAGATCGCTCAAGGGCTCGAGAGCTGCCGAAGCATGGGCGGTCATGGCGTGGCTGGATCTCCTCGACAGCGCGACCGACAGGCGCTTGGTCTTCGCCGTGTCTGCCGGCCACTCCTTCCGCCGACTCGCCCTGTGGTTCGGACGCTCTCACGAATGGGTGCGGCAACGCTACTCCGCAGCCATCGGAGAGCTGACCGACAGCCTCAACGCCGTGAGAGAGGCAGCATGACCAACGTCGATTGGGCCGCGATTAGAGCGCGCTGGGAAGCCGGTGAAAGCCCGCGCACCATCGCCAAGCGCTACGGCAACATCAGTGCCGAAGGCATCCGAAAGAGGTCGAAGCGGGAGAGTTGGCAGAGGCCGCCAACTGGTGCCAACCTGACGCCAACCGAAGTCAACATCAAGGTCGAGGCGACCAAATGGCTGGAGGTCATCGGCGAGTACAAGCCGGTCGGATCCAAAGACACACCCGAGAGACGCGCGGAAATCCTATCATCGATCGCGAACGGCATGCCTTTGAAGGGCGCTGCCTCCCTGGTGGGTATCGGTGAGAAAACGCTGCGTGTCTGGCGTGAAAAGGACGAACGTTTCGCCCGTCAGATCGAACAGGCCCAGGCCGGGAATGCGCGCCAGTGGCTTGAGAAGCTGAACAAGACGGATGACCCGGCCATCGCGCTCAAGGTCTTGGAGCGGCATGCGATCACCAAGGATGAGATGAAGCCGGTCGGCGTCCGCGGCCGAGACAACGGACCCCTCACCGTGATCCTCAACATGCCGATCCCGGGGCAGGACCCGACACCCTGGCTCAACGGCGAGCCCCGAACCCAGATCGAATACGAGCCGGCAGCACCAGAGCACGAGCCCAGCGACTGAGCCACTGTCGCGCTTGCTGATATGCGCTGGCGCTATCTCCGTTCTCCCCCTGTGCCAGGTAGCTGGAAGGATAGGCAGGGAAGCGGCGCATGGACGGAAAGACGGCTGAGGGATCTTGACGGCGACACTGCGGAAGAGCATGCGAACTCACCCGTGCCCGTGCTCTTCTGCGTTGGCGCCAATCGGCCGTCTTCAGAGGCGGTTACCTGATTAGATATCATGTGCTTGAACGGCAAAAGGCTAGGGTTTATGCGGCTTTTGGCGACCATGGGCGGCCTGGGGTCACACTGGGGTCACACATCGCAGGCTTTCGGGCGATCGGCGCCCCCTCCCCCCGGTCGAGCGGCAGGCGGGGGGTGGGTGGAACGATCCACCCCGTATGGGTGCGATCTCCCCCGCTCATACAAAAATCAACGTTGGCAGTTGGCGCATGGGGGAACGCGC
>JAKSDN010000163.1 GCA_022360075.1 Kiloniellales bacterium
AGCACCAGGAAGGAGATGCCTTTGTAGAAGCCCGGCAGGTCGAAGAAGATGAGACGCGGGTCGCCGCTGATGATGTCGAGGCCGACCGCGCTCAGCACGAGGCCGATGCAGATCGAGAAGAAGGTCTTCGGGATATCGTCGCCGCCGAGTCCGATGAAGGTGGCGAAGGCGAGCACCATGAGCGCGAACTCTTCCGGCGGGCCGAACTCGAGCGCGAACTCCGCCAAGGGCGGCGCAAACAGCGTGAAGAGCACGACCGAGATCGTGCCACCGACGAAGGATGCCACGGCGGCTGCGACCAAGGCCCGGTCGGCGAGCCCCTTCAAGGCCAAAGGTCGCCCGTCGAAGGTGGTGGCGACCGCGGTCGAGGCCCCCGGTATGCCCAGCATGACGGAGGATATCGCACCTCCGTACATGGCCCCGTAGTAGATCGCGGCCAGGAAAATGACGGCGCCGGTCGGCGGCACGAAGAAGGTGACCGGCAGCAGAATCGCCACGCCGTTGACGGAGCCCAAGCCGGGCATCGCGCCGACGAAGAGGCCGACCAGGCAGCCGATGACGATCAGCATCAGGTTCATCGGCTCGAAGGCCGTGACGAAGCCGTCGGCCAGATGTCCCAGGAGCTCCATGAGTTCAGGCTGCCTTTCGGGTTTCGATCTTGGAGTCGGCTAGTGGCCCATGCGCCTAGCGTGCCCGTCCCTCTCGCGGCCGCTTCACAGGAAGGCCTCGTAGAGCGGATAGAACAGGGGTTCGGTCACGCCCTTGGGCAGCAGGATCTTCAGGCCGATCTCGAAGAAGAAGAAGGTCACGACCGGGGTCGCCAGGGCGAGTGCGCCTGTGGTCACCCAGGAATGCCGGCCGACGAAGCGGATGTAGAAGATGAAGAACAGCGGAATCGCGACATAAACGCCGACGAAGTGAATCACGCCGACCATGACCGCCAGCGAGCCCGCCGCGATCAGGAAGAGCTTGAGGCTCAACTTGTCCATATAGCTCTCGTTCGAACGCGATTCCGGCGTCGAACGGCGATAGGTGCGCCAGGCGATGATGGCGCAGCAGATCAGCATCCCCAGGGCGAGCCAGAAAGAAAACGCCCCACCGCCCGGTCCCTTTTGCGGGATCCAGCCGATGGGGAGCTCCGTGCTCTTCCACATCAAGTAGAGGGAGAAGGCGGCCATGATGCCAGCCATGACGTACTCGGCCCGGCGCACGGTCTCGTCTCCTCCCCTACCTGATGCGTTCGACAGTGATTCTGTCGATTCGATGGGATCTATTCGATCTCGCCCATCGCCTTCAGCAGGCCGCGGTGCTTCTCGCGCTCTGCCGAGAAGTAGGCCATCAACTCGTCACCGGTGAGCCAGGAGCGGAACAGCGCCTTCTCGGAGGTGTACTTCTTCCAGTCCTCGGACTCGTGGACCTTTTGGAAGACGTCCTCGTAGAAGGCTTGGACTTCGGCGTCGATGCCCGGGGGCGCTACGACGCTGCGCTGCATGTAGTAAACCAGATCGTGGCCGAGCTCGCGGAAGGTCGGCACGTCGGGAAATGCGTCCAAGCGATCCGGCGTGAAGGCGGCCAGAGGACGCGACTTGCCGGCTTGGAAGAAGCCGAGCTGCTCTGAGGGATTGTTGACCGTCGAGTCGACGTGTCCGCCGATCAGGTTCTTGGCCACCGTGCCGCCGCCCTTGAAGGGCACGTAGGTGTGCTTGACGCTGTAGGCGCCCTCGAGCATGGCCGTGACCAGAGAATCCTCCTGGCCGGTGCCGGTGCCGCCCATCTTCCAATCCGCAGGGCCCTTGTCCTGGACCATCTTGACGTAGTCGTCGACCGACTGGATCGGCGACTCCGCGTTGACCCAAAGGACGAAGGTGTCTTCGGCAAGGCGCGCGATCGGCGTGAACTCCGAGATGTCGATGCCAAGGCCCGGATTGCGCAACGGCGTGGTGTAGAGGCTGTTCAGCGTCGCCATGATCACATGGGGATCGCCGGCCTTGTCCTTGAGATAGCGCAGCGCCTCGGCGCCGGAGCCGCCGCCCTTGTTGATCGGGATGAACGGCTGGTTGGAGAAGCCGTTCTTCTCGATGATGCTCTGGATGAGACGGGCCAAGCGGTCCGCGCCGCCGCCCTGCCCGGCCATGATCACGAACTCGACCGGCTTCTTCGGTTTCCAAGCTGCATAGGTTACGTCGGCGGCAGCCAGCATCCCGAGGCCAGCGCCAAGGGCGAGGGCAAAGCCGACGGTTCTTCGTGCAAGTCTGGTCATTCTAAAATCCTCCCAAGTTCCCCGGACCGCGCATGGCTTTCGTGATGCGGCCCTTCGCGAGCGACTTTTCCGCGCCCGTCTTGCCTTACCTGGCAGCTTTGATCCGCTGTCTTGGCATATGGTATACCAAGATTCAGCATAGGCAAAGTAGGGCTTTGCTGTACAGCGAATTCTTGCCCGAGACGGAAAGACACCTCCCATCCGACGCGCCCGCGGCGCGACCAGCAGACTGCGGCCATGCGCGTTGCAACCCTAGAGCGTTTCGAATGCGCAAGGAAGGCGGCAGGTCAAGACGTTGTCGTGACAGTCTCGTCGCGGCCCGGGCGTCAAGCACCCCGATCGGCCCGGCGTCCGGACGTCGACAGCCGCTACTCGAGGTAGTTGACGTTTTGTTGGACGTGTTTAGCGAGGTTGAGGGTGTGTTCGCGCACCAGGCGTTCGGCCAGCTCGGTGTCGCGTGCCTCCAGGGCCTCGATGATGTGCAGATGGTCGATGATCGAGCGCGCCGCCCGG
>JAKSDN010001351.1 GCA_022360075.1 Kiloniellales bacterium
CGCTATCCCAAATGCGCCGGACTGGAAATCGAGAATGAAGTCTTTTCACTCCACGGATGTGGTCTGCGTCGCGATGTGAACAGATAAAGGCATGAAGTTGCTTTCCTTCACCAATCTGGTTGGCGACGTAGTTCAGTACGCGATCCTCATTATCGTCCGTAATGTTGCAATCGAAAACAAAACTCTTTCCGCTCGAAGTTGCGATCAGAACCATGTTGCCCTGTCCAACGTCGATGAAATGTACAGTCGTTGCCATCTCCTTATTCCTCCAACATCACACAGTCATTGCAGCGCCCCAGGTCTTACAAGCCCATTCTCTGCGCTAACCATCCGACTGCCTTGGTCAGAATGGCGGCCCCAATCCACACGCGAATGCGGTCTCCGGCGACCGCAAGAACGGAGCGCAAGGCCTGCCACCAGTACCAACGGTTGGCTACTCGAACGCCGTACTTGGGAAGAATCTTAGTCCGGTACTCTTCTTCTAGATCGCCGATAAGGTTTTCGCGAGTCGAGTGAGGCAGAAGAAAATCCATGATCACGACGGCCCGCCTTGGTGGCTCCGGCTTTGCTCTCGCATTGACTTCGCCAGTGCTGTGGTGCGAAGCCGTTACAAAATCGAATTGGTGATTCATCTCATTGAGGAGTCGTGCTGCGGCTTCGTCTCCATTCTTCGCCTGACGCTCCAAGGTTTCGGAGATTTCTCTCCAGTTAGGAACGCTCGTATAGCTAATACGATTGAGTTCGCGGTGTGCCATCTCATGATCGTGGTCGGGATGCGATGCGTGTACATACATTCGATTGAGATTCTTCGCACGGATAGCGGACAGCAGTTGGAATGATCCCGCCGTCATGGAGGTTTCTCCGGCTTGTAGGTTTCTCAGGCTGTCTTTTCTTGATCGAGCCATCGAGGCTCACCCCATGCTCGGAGAAGGAACAAGCCCGTCCCACATCCTGTTCATCGTCTCCCGCGACCTATGGAGTGCGCGCTGGCCCGGAGCCTCGATCTTGTAGTATCGCTTCGCCCGGCCCCCACGCTCGGGCGTCGGTTCGCCAACGGTTGAGGAGACAAAGCCCTTCCGTTCCAGTCGATCAAGGGTCGTATAGACCGCCCCGATGGCGATATCCCGTCCCGTCCTTTCTGCAATCTCGCGACGGATGCTTACCCCGTATGCGGTGGCTCGGAGCCGGAGCAGTGCGAGGAGCACGATCTGTTCGAACTCACCCAAAGAGTCATTCTTTCCCATGTGCTCACCTTGATTTCATCTACAATGTAGTAGATACATCACTGCGTCCGTGCAACGCAAGCCCAATTTCCAAACACTGCCTCTCTGCTCTAGCGCCCGCTCCATGGTTTCACGCTTAGCAGCGCCGGTCAGTCATCCGACCTCGGAATGACCTTGATCGGCTCCCCCTTCTCGACCTCGACGCGCTCGATCATGCACCGAAGTTCCGCCGCGAAATTTTCGGTAGATGGGCTTGAGTCTGTGCTCCGAATCTGTGCTACAATCGGTCCGGAAGGCGCAGAATTCAGGGATTTTGGACGTTTCAGAGTCCTTCTGGGTCCCCTCCCCTAGGGGACGCCATAGCTTCTTCTGTATTACAATCAGTCATTTAGATGCCGATGGATCTGCTCCGTAGCCGATCCAGGAGGACGGAACCTCGTGTCATAAGCACGATGGGATGTCCGTCCGCGCGAAATCGTCGCCCTTGAAAAGCAATGGCTCTCCGCTGTCCTTGGCGAGCGCGTAGGAGAAGCAGTCTCCGTAGTTCAGGCCCGTGGCACTCATGCTTTTCCCGTAGCGGAGGTAAGCGTCGCGTGCCATGAGCGCTTGCGGCGCGGTCACGGGTTCGATCGTCAGGCCGAGGCTCTGGACGACACCGTCTAGAACTGCCAGCGCCCGTTTTGCCCCGGTCGGCCCAGCGCGGCGTGCCATCACGATGGCGGCCTCGAGGGCGGATGCCGCTGAAAGGAGCCTTGTGCTCTCTTGCCCGATGGCTTCCGCAAGCCGTTCGTGGTCCGGCTCCCGATAGACGATGGCGATCAGGGCCGAGGTATCGACGACCATCAGCGCGGCAGCCCGCTTTCATCGTAGTCCAACAGCTCTTCCGCGCTCCGGCCATCCGCGACCGGGAGCCGGGCGATCTCCGCTTGCTTCTGCCTCAGCATCCGCCAGTCGATCTTCTTGCCGCGCCGCCGCTGCTCCCGCTCGAGCCGATCTCGCAGCGCGGCCTTGACGGCCTCGGTGATGCTCTCGTCGGTCAATTCGGCGAGCTGCCGGGCCAAGCGGTCGGTCTCGCGATCCTTGATGTTGAGCGCCATTTCATCCTCTAGGAAGATTTTGATCCGATTTCTTCCTGGTAAGGCGACATCGACAATCTGTCAATCGCACCGCGAAGGAGTACCGCGACCGGCGAATGGGGCGGATTGCGGCCGCGATCGCAAGCATCCAATCGATACCCGAAGGTGAGCCAATCCGCTTTCGCTTTTGGCTTTGGGGGGCCAAGTGCTCCGCGCCCGACTGGTGCTCAGCCCGCCGAGACGTAACGTCCGAAGCGCACGGCGGACTCGCCGCGCCGGAGCCGGCGCGAAGGCATGATCAGGACGCAGTCGTCGTAGGGCGTGGTCACCGGGCGCTCGCCGTCGTGGCCGATCACGGTGCCGGCCTTGGCGATGGTCTCGAGGCCCCGGTAGGGCTCGGCGAAGCGGAAGCGGTCGGTCTCGATGGTGACCGGGCCGGTGACCTCGATGAAGCGCTGTTCGGGCGGCGGCGCGGAGAGGTAGGGGGCGGCAAAGGATTCATCGATCATCTCGAAATGGCACAGGAAGCGCAGCGCGGTCTCGATCGCCAGGGGGCCGGCTGCGGCCTCCCAGTGCTGGCCGCATTCGATCAGCAGGGCGTTCTTCGGGCTTTCGGCCTCGGCGAAGCCGGCGTAGTCGCGCATGCGCCGGCCCGCGGCATGGCCGGCGTCGCTGACCACGATCTCCGGGATCGCGATCGCCCCGGCCAGCGCGCGGCCCTTGGGCTGCGGCCCGGCCATCATCAGGGGCGGCGTCTTGTGCTGCATCGAGTGGATGTCGAGCAGGAAATCGACCTCGTCGAGCAGCGGCCGCAGCGCCCGCGCGCGGCGCAGCTCGACGGAATCGCGCGGACCCTCGAGCGTCTCGGGCGCCCAGAGCCGGTTGAAATCCTCGTCCACGTAGCGGGTCACGGTCGGATTGGCGGGATCGAATCGCCGGTAGGCCTCGACGTTGACGAAGGCGAGGGTCAGCCGGCCCCGGCGCGGGCGGACCTGCTCGCGGAGCAGGAAATCGAGGGCGATGGCGCCGCAGATCTCGTTGCCGTGCACGACGGCGCTGACCATGACGTGCGGGCCGGCCTGGCCGCTGTCGAAGCGCCAGACATAGGGCAGACCACAGTTGCCGTCCTTGTAGGCGGTGATGTCCGGCGCGCTCAGCTCGATGGCGTCGTCCGAAATCGCTGGCTGCGTCATGTCCTTGCCCCTCCGGTCCCTCTGAAAGCGATTCCCGCTTGCGGCTTGCTTGATTTCCCCTTCTGCCCCCAGAATAGCGGCCAAGAGCGAGGGCCGGACGAAATCACGGTCCCGCAGGGAACAACAAGCAACGAACAGGGATAGCCTATCATGCAGATTTGCAAAGCCCTCGCTGCGACCGCGCTCGGCGCGGCGCTGCTCCTACCGCTCTCGGCGACCGCGCAGGAGCTGCGCGTTGGCCTGGCGCTCGAGCCGACCTCGATCGATCCGCACTATCACAACCTGGGGCCGAACAACGCGTTGGCCCTGGAGATCTTCGACCGGCTGATCGTGCCGGACGAGCGGCAGCGCCCGACCCCGGGTCTCGCCGCTTCCTGGAAAACGATCGACGACCTGACATGGGAGATCAAGCTGCGCGAAGGCGTGACCTTCCACGACGGCACGCCGCTGACCGCCGACGACGTCGTCTTCACCTTCGAGCGGGCACCCGACGTGCCCAACTCGCCGTCGAGCTTCGCCAGCTTCATCAAGGGCAAGACGGCCATCAAGGTCGACGACCGCACGCTGCACATCAAGACCGAGACAGCCTATCCCTTGATGCTCAACGATCTGATGAACATCGGCATTCTCTCGCGCAAGCACGGCGAGGGGGCGAGCACCGAGGACTACAACAGCGGCAAGGCGGCGATCGGCACCGGCGTCTACAAGTTCGTCGAGTGGATACCCGGCGACCGTTTGATTCTGGAGCGCAACGAGGCCTACTACGGCGCCAAGCCCGAGTGGCAGCGCGTCGTGGTCAAGCCGATCAAGTCGGGCCCGGCGCGCGTCGCGGCGCTGCTGGCCGGCGACGTCGACTTCATCGACATCGTGCCGACCATCGACATCGCCAGGCTGGAGAAGGACCCCAAGGTCGATCTCAGCGAAAGCGTTTCGAACCGGGTGATCTACCTGCATATCGATCAGTTTCGCGACGATTCGCCGTTCGTGAAGGCCGCGGACGGCGGTGCCATCGAAAACCCGCTACGCGACCAGCGGGTGCGCCAGGCGATCTCGAAAGCGATCAACCGGCCGGCGATCGTCGAACGGGTCATGGAGGGCGTGGCGATCCCGGCCGGCCAGCTCCTGCCCGACGGCTTCTTCGGCGTCAGCGACAACCTGCCGCCCGAAGCCTTCGATCCTGAAGGCGCAAAGGACCTGCTCAAGGCGGCGGGACTGCCGGACGGCTTCCAGCTCACGATCCATGGGCCGAACGACCGCTACATCAACGACGCCAAGATCGCGGAGGCGATCGCGCAGATGCTGACCCGGATCGGCATCAAGACGGCGGTCGAGACCATGCCCCAGAGCGTCTACTTCAAGCGTGCCTCGCGCGGCGCCGAGGGCGGCCTGCCGGAGTTCAGCTTCGTCCTGGTCGGCTGGGGCGCCGGCACCGGCGAGGCCTCCTCGCCCCTGAAATCGCTGCTGCACACCTACGACAAGGAGCGCGGCTTCGGCGCCTCCAATCGTGGCCGCTATAGTGATCCGACGCTCGACAAGACCATCGAGGATGCGCTGGCTACGGTCGATGACGCGGAACGCGAGGCCTTGCTGATCAAGGCCACGGAGATGGCCATGAAGGACTACGGCATCATTCCGCTGCATTACCAGGTCAACGTGTGGGGCGCGCGCAAGGGCCTGAGCTATCAGGGCCGGACCGACGAGTACACGCTCTTCTCGAAGGTGACCTCGGCGCAGTGATCGGCGCTGCGGGGCGGCCGATGCGTCCGGCCGTCCCGCCGCCGAGCACCTTTCGTCGTCGGCTTGGCATAACCGGGTTGGTCGCGCCGTGACCGTCTTCATCATCCGCCGTCTGCTTCAGAGCATTCTCGTGGTGGCGGTGATGTCCGTGCTGGTCTTCGTCGGCGTGAACCTGGTCGGCGACCCGGTCGACATGCTGATCAACCCGGAGGCCGACCAGGCCGAGATCGAGCGGGTGATCCGCCAGCTCGGCCTCGACCGGCCGGTGCACGAGCAATACTGGTACTTTCTTGTGAACGCCCTGAAGGGCGACCTGGGCAAGTCCTTCATCTTCGGCGAGCCGGCGCTGAAGCTCATCCTGCAGCGCATGCCGGCGACCCTGGAGCTGGCCTTCGCCGCGCTGCTGATGGCCGTGGTGGTCGGCATCCCGCTCGGCGTCTATGCCGGCCTCAAGCCCGATTCCAAGGTCGGCAAGACCATCATGGCCGGCTCGATCCTCGGCTTCAGCCTGCCGACCTTCTGGGTCGGGCTGATGCTGATCATGATCTTCGCGGTCATGCTGGGCTGGCTGCCCTCGACCGGGCGCGGCGAGACGGTGCCGCTGTTCGGCATCCCGGTGAGCTTTCTCACCTTGGACGGGCTCAGCCACCTACTGCTGCCCGCCTTCAATCTCTCGCTGTTCAAGATGTCGCTGGTGATCCGCCTGGCGCGCGCCGGCACCCGCGAGGTGGTTCACCAGGACTACATCAAGTTCGCGCGGGCCAAGGGACTCAG
>JAKSDN010001111.1 GCA_022360075.1 Kiloniellales bacterium
CAGGCCGAGCTCGGTGTCGCGGCTCATGGTCCAGCCGGTGACCTTGATGATCACGTCGATGTCGCCGGACTGCAGCGCCGGGAAGCGCTGTGCCCAGCTCACCGGAATGATCTGCAGCGCATCGGGCGAGCCGAGGATGGCCGTTGCCAGGGCCTTGCAGAATTCGATGTCGAAGCCGGTCCACTTGCCGTTGTCGTCGACCTCGGCGAAGCCGAGATAGCTACCGTTGTGGCCGGTGCAGAGCAGACTGCCGCGGTCCTTGATGGCGGCGACCGTGTCGCCCGATGCCGCCAGGGCCGGCGCCGTGAGACCCGTGGCGAGCGCCAGGGCCGCGAGCGTGGTCGTGAGCCTTTTCTTGTTCATGAGTCCTCCCTCCGTTTCGTTGCGTGAGTTGACAACTGCGATCGGTTTACGGCCCCACGGGGCTGGCGAGCCGGACCTCCGAGGCCTTTGCCGCCTTGCGCCGGTCCGAGCCTGCCTTGGCCTCGAAGGCCACTTGCACGCGCGCCGGATCGAGCGCGATGCCGAGACCGGAGTGCTCCGGCAGGCGCCAGCGCGAGGCTTCGAAGCGGCCGGCGTCTAAGCGTAGCTGATCGAAGAAGACCCGGTGGATCTGGTGCAGCTCGACGTGGTCGATCGCCGCCTTCGCGGCGCCGAGCTGCGCCGCAGCGAGGGTCGCCACCGCCGTGGAGGAGGTCTCGAGGGACAGGCCGATGCCAGCGGCCCGCGCCCGGGCGGCGAGGCTGAGCACGCGGCTCGGCCCGCCACAGGCGACCGGCGCGACCTGCAGGATGGCGACCGCGCCGCCCTCGATCAGCTCGGCGAAGACTTCCTCGCGGTACTCGGCCTCGATGCCCATGACCGGAACGCCCTCATGGCAGAGACTACGCATGCCGGCCAGATCGTCCGGCGGCAGGGGCGATTGGAAGGCTTGGATGTCGAGATCGCGGATCCGATCGAAGAGCGCCAGGGCCTGATCGGCGTCATAGCTGTAGACGCCATCGACGATCAGCCCGACGTGGGGTCCGAGACGGGACCGTGCCGCGGCCACGCGCGCGACGTCTTCCTCGATGGGAAGCCCGCCGATCTTCATCTTGACCGTCGAGAAGCCGCGGGCCGCGTAGCCGGCGAGCTCTTCGGCGAGCGCGGCCGCGTCCTTGTCCGGCGCGTAAAGCCCGCCGCTGGCGTAGAGCAAGACCTCGCCGGCCCCTTCCGGGCCCAACGCCCGCCAGAGCGGCAATCCCTTGTGCTGTGCGACCAGATCCCAGAGCGCCAGATCGACCCCGCTCAGGGCCGAGGCGAGCATGCCGTGGCGCGCGGTCAGCGTGGCGCGCCGCGTGAGCTCCGCCATCACCGCGCCGGCCTCGGACAGCGCGGCCTCGAGCAGTTTCGGCACGACCTCGGTGCGCAGGTAGGCGATCAGGGCATCGGGCGCCGCGTCGAAGCACCAGCATTCGCCGAGACCGACGCGGCCGTCCTCGCACAGCAGCTCGACGAAGACGGCGTGCTTCACGCTCCAGCGGATGCGCGGGTTCCAGACTCGGCCGCGCAGGTCATTGGCGACGCTGCTGACCCGGATGCCGTCGAGCTTCATGGCCGGCCGCCGGCGGCATGCTCTTCGCAATGCCGCTCCACCAGTTTGCGATAAAGGCCGCGCAGGCGCAGTGTCAGCGAATCGCTGCCGGGCTCGGCGATGCGACGACCGTCAATCTCGCCGACCGGCGTGAGGGCGCCGAAGGTGCCGGTCAGAAAGGCTTCGTCGGCGCCATAGGCCTCGAGCAGCGAGAAGTTGCGCTCATGAACGGGAATGCCGTTGGCCCGGCAGAGCGCGATCACCTTGCCCCGCGTCACCCCGTTCAGGCAGTAGTCGCCGGTCGAGGTCCAGACCTCGCCCTTGCGCACGATGAAGAAATTGCAGGAATTCGTCGTGTTCACGAAGCCGAAGGGGTCGAGCATCAGCGCCTCGTCGGCGCCGGCCTTCTGTGCCTGGATGCAGGCGAGGATGCAGTTGAGCTTCGAGTGGGAGTTCAGCTTGGCGTCCTGCGTCAGCGGCAGGCCGCGGTGCTGCGCCACCGTGAAGAGGCGCAGCGGACGTGGGATCGCGGGCCTGGAGTGCTCCATGATGATCGCAACCGTCGGCCCCGACAGCGAGAAGCTGGGATGCTGGAACGGCCGGCTCTTGAGGCCGCGCGTGACCATCAGCCGGGCATGCACGTCGTCGCCCATATCGTTGGCGCGCGCCGTCGCCGCGAGCGCCTCGGTCAGGCCCTCACGGGTCATGCCGATGTCGAGATCGAGTGCCAGGCTGGCCTCGAACAGCCGGTCGAGATGCTCGTCCAGAAAGGCCCAGACCCCGCGGTGCAGGCGCAGGCCCTCCCAGATGCCGTCGCCGAGCATGAAGCCGGAATCGTAGATCGAGACCTTGGCTTCGGCGCGCGGCAGGATCTCGCCGTTCACGTAGCAGAAGATGGCCTCGTTGCGCGCGTCGTCTTCGGATTGATGCGCGCTCACGTCGTCCGGCATTCAGAGATCCCCCGGCTCTTGTCCGCTCTTGGTGGCGTCGAAGCGGAACTCGGCCACGTAGTTCGCTTTCATGTAGAGCGTGAAGCGGTCGCGGAACTGATGCGTGTGAGCATGGGCCAGGCGGTCGGCCTCCTCGACATCGCGCGCCGCGATCGCCGCGATCATCTCGCGGTGCTGGTCGGTCGGCAGGTGCTTGCGGTCGGTCTGCGCCAGGTACCCGAAATGCAGGTGCAGGAGACGGCGGCCCTGGTCGAGCAGCTCGCTGTACTGCCGGATCAGATAGGGGTTC
>JAKSDN010000734.1 GCA_022360075.1 Kiloniellales bacterium
GGTGAGGTCTTGAAACCTCAATGCCCTTTCGGACGGCATCTTGCGCGCCGCGACTGCCAGGCGTTCAGACACTAGATCTTTAACGTCCAAGCTGTCGTCCGCTGTTTGACTATAGGTCAGGGCAAGGTCGATGTTGCCAGTCGCCATCAAGCTGCGCAGCTCGCCCGAATAGGCCTCGACGACGCGCAATCGGTGCACCTCCAGAGCGTCTAGGATGCGGGCGTTGTTCCGATCCAAGAACAGCGGCGCGATCGAAGGACATACACCCAAGCGAATGTCTCCCGACGGTCGGTTGAAATCGCGGCGCATGGTGTCGACCAAGGAATCGAGTCTGTCGAGGTGCGGTCGCGCCTCCCTGAGCAGATAGACGCCCGCCTCTGTCGGCACCGCGTCGCGCCCGTTTCGTGTGAACAAGGACACACCGAGATCTTCTTCGAGAAGACGGACGTGGCGAGTGATCGCCGGCTGGGCGACGCCAAGACCAATTGCCGCCTTGGAAAAGCCTCCGTAGTCGCAGGCAGCAACAAAGTACCTCA
This sequence comes from Kiloniellales bacterium, assembly GCA_022360075.1. Next base: position 537 of record JAKSDN010000734.1, read on the forward strand.
ATCGGCCGATATCGGTTCCACGTCCTTTGTGCCGGCCGCCCATCGATCATCGGTCCGTCAAGCGCGATAGACCGGCCGCAATCCAGCCCGGGGTTCGCCCGCCGATCCGCTGAGGATCGTCGGTGACGAGTACAACCTGACGCACACCTTGTTCTGTCGTCATGCCAAGGCGCGCGAAGTAGGCAAGCCACCAGACTAGTGGAATTCCGATTAGCCAGAAGAAGATCTGCCACACCCACAGCGAAGGAATGCCGAGTGCGGCGGCACTTTCCGTGAAGATCGGTTCGCTGAAGAACGTGTTGCCGAGGATGGCCCCGGGACCGAGGGCGAAGAAGGCCCAGATGAGCATCAAGGACCACTTCGCGGTCCGCGAGGCCTTGCCGCCGAACGGTGCCAACCACGATGCTCTGAATTCGGCATGCAGCCGGTCGCGGACATGGCGCTCTGCTCCCTTCCGGGTGAAGATCGAGACGAGGAGAACGGCTGCGACGTTGAAAACGAGCCCCCAGGCCGCCGAATGCACGGTCAAAGGCCAGCGCCCCCAAGGCAGCTCGAGAAACAGTCCTTCGAACAGCACGAGCCCGAGCGGTTCCGTGAAAACGACGAGAAGCCCACCGATAACCAGGCCGGTCAGGACGGCGCTGCGGCTGATCCACGGCACGTACGCAAGTCCCAGTGCCGCAGGGAGCATTTGCACAGATAGCGGCAAGGCCGTGCTCGCGAAGATCGCCGACGCCACTGGCGCGAACGCGGCAAGAATTGCGACAAGACCGAAAGCGATCGCCAATGCGATCCGGGCCGCGAAGCGCTCGCCGCTCGGCGACAGGTCGGGCAGGATATCGTGAAAAAGCAGCTCGCGCGCGAGCTGCAAGGTGCCGCCGGTCACAAAGAAGGCGACAGCCAGTTGGCCTGCGACAACGAAGGCCAACACCGCTGCGGTCCCCGCGAGGAGCTCGACACGGGCCAAATCGCCGGCCAGCGAAGTGATGCCGTGATCCAATCGTGCCGCGAGAAATGGCGCGGCAAGCACCAAGACAGCGCCGACCAGCCCAGCGATCATCCACACTTGCGTCACCGCGAATCCCCGGCCCGGACGAACTGTCATGCCGAGGTAGAGGAACGTCGGCGACAGAACGAGGCCCGCGAGCGTCAACACCGTGGAAACCACGGCGATGCCCGTGAAGATGCCGCCTGCGGCGACATCCTTGCCGATGCCGGCCGAGTACTGAACCACGCCTGGCAGGCGGTCGGCGAGAATGCCGTCCGCGACCGGAATCGATGACGACAGGAACCCACCGTCGGCGAGCACGCCCTCGCCGAAGCCGAGGATGAAGATCAATCCAACCACAACGACTGCGGATTGCAGTCCCGCAACCAGAACGACGGCGCGCCAGCCGCCGATCACGGCGGGCAGGAACAGGATGAACGCAAGCAGCCAGATGGCCGGCGTGCGGGGCACTCCACCGCCTGTCGCGGCCTCGACAACATCGCCGACCCCGCCGAGCAGATGCGCGGCGTAGGGTAAAGCGAACAAGGCGGTCAAACCCATCGCAACGATACGGAGCGCGGTGCTCTGATAGTAGCAGCCCAGCGCCACACCCGGGCTGCGAAGTCCGGCTATCCGCACCGCGAGCCAGAACCGTTTCTGAACGAGGACTGCCGTTAAGGCGGCGACGATCATGCCGACACCGACATGGTTGGCCTGCAACCCGAACCGACTTACCAAAGCCAGATGATTCCACAGTCCGGACCCGACGAGCAGCACGCCGGCCGCGCAAAAGGCGAAGGCCCAGCCGGGAATGTCGTCGCCGCCATCGAGAAAGGCTTGGGGCGGACGCCCGATCCGCGCCAGCATGGCGGCGATGTAGACAGCATAGACCGCCAACAAGCCAATGATCGTGACAAGGACTGTGGTCACGAACGGACTCCTAGCCGGCGCAACCGCGAGGAGGGGCGCGGATTGTTCTCCCGAATGACATCGAACTTCTCGAACGCAGCCCGCGTGCCGTGGCGCGTGACCATGTAGAAGACGACGGCAGCGACCAGAACGGCCATGCCGCCAGCTACGGTCAGGAAGTAGGTCTCGTAGAATCCGTCGACTAGAACCAGGGCCACGGCGAGAGCGAGCATGGCGCCGAGATGGAGAATCAGACCGACACCAACCTCACGCGGCCCGAATCCAGTTCCCAATGCAGCGTTGACTATTACGTGGCCTCCGAACCCGGCAAGAACAGCCACAAAGCCGCCAGCCACCCACCAAGCTCCTGCCGCAGTGAACCCGTGGTGAAACAGGATCGCCGCGACGAGGCCGGTGGGCAGCCAGAGCGCCATGACCAAGGCATGGCGATCGAGCCGGGCAAGCGCCTCGTCCGGTTGCATAGGGCGATCACCCACCGCTCAAGACCTCAGTCCTTGTCCTTGCCGGCCTTCTTCTCCGTCGCGGCCGGGAAGTTGCGGAACGACATGCCACCGGCGGAACCCAGGTTCTTCAGTGGCAGACCGATCTCCTCCATCAGACCGTCGACGAACGCAACTTGCGTGCGGTACTTCATGGCCGAGTTGACGACCTGATCAGAAACGTTGCCCGACCCTTCGCCGCCAACGGCGGTCCCGCCCGCTTCCGATGGACTGTTCAGACCCGGCAGCCCGTCGACCTGGA
>JAKSDN010000434.1 GCA_022360075.1 Kiloniellales bacterium
CCGGTGCTTGCGTCGCCCCGGCGCGCGTCGAGACGGCTTTCGGCGGCTCGGCCTGCACGGCTTCACGCTTCGGCTCTGTCCGGGTAGACGTCGCCTCTTGCGATGCTGCCCCGGTGGCCTGAAGCGCCTCAGCGACAGGCTCGGCCGCTTGGGATGCCTCCGGCGCGGGCTCGCGCCTCGCGACCTCGGACGCCTCGACGACCGACGGCTCGGGCTTGCTGTCGGCGACCGGCGCTGCTCTCGGTTCGGACAAGGGGGCGGTGTCGTGCGCTGGCCCTTCGGCTTCCCGTTCGGCCTCGGAGGCTTCGGCTTGCGAGGTTTCGGGATCGGCAGGCTCGGGCTCGACCGCCGCCTGATCGGCCGTCGCCGGCGGCGCTGGGGACTCTGACCGAACCGCCAGATCCTGACCGGACTGCGCTGGCTCGGACGTGGCCTGCTCGGGCGCGGCTGCCGGGGCCGGCTCTGCCTGCGCAGGCTGGGCTTGCTCGACGCTGCGCTCAAGCTCGGCGGTCGGGCGCTCCTCCGGTGCAGGCGACGGGCGACCAAGATAGAGAGCGACCAGAAAGCCGACAGCGATCAGCGCGCCCCCGCCGATCACAGCTATGCCAATCCGGTTCACCCTACGGCCACCTTAACGCAAACTCACCGTAAATCAGGGTAGTACGGGGATTGGGGCGGCGCAATGAAACCCCCGCGCCGAAACCCGCGATAAGAGCCCGCTCGTTCTCCGGGATGCGCCGATTCGGGCTTTTCCCGACCTCCTCGCAGACGCCGGAAGACCTTTCATGCCAACAACTTAAAATCGTTCCCTGCAGTCACGGGCGGCTTGTGATAGGGCAGCCTTCTGCCACCAATCCGGCGGCGGGCAAGGATTTTCTTCCTGGGAGGCGTTGCCAATGGCTGAAGTGAGACGGCTCTGCGTCTACTGCGGCTCCTCGTTCGGCCACGAGTCGCGCTTTCGCGAGGTCGCCGCCGCGCTGGGCCAGGCGGCGGCTCAGCGCGGTATCGGCATCGTCTTCGGCGGCGGGCGGGTCGGCCTTATGGGCGCGGTCGCGGACGGCGCCTTGGGGGCCGGTGGCGAGGTGATCGGCATTATCCCCGAGATCCTTCAGGATCGCGAGGTGGGCCACGGCGGCATCACCCGGCTCGAGGTCGTCGATTCCATGCACAACCGCAAGCGCCGCATGTTCGAGCTGTCCGATGCCTTCGTCGCCCTGCCCGGTGGGCTCGGAACGCTGGACGAGACCTTCGAGATCATCACCTGGAAGCAGCTGCAGATGCATGACAAGCCCGTGCTGCTGCTCAACCAGGATGGATACTGGGATCCGTTGTTGGACATGGTCCGGCACCAAACCGACGCCGGCTTCGTGCATCCGGAGAACATGGAGCTGTTTGCGGCGGTGGCCGACATCGAAGCGCTCTTCCGCGCGCTCGACGAGGCGCCGGCGCCGCGCCTTGTCGGCGACGAGAAGCTCCTCTGAGGCGATGATCCGGTCGAGGCGCCGACCCGGCCGGTCGGGGTCGGTCGGGTCGGCCTTCCGATCGGGCCTTTAGGTCATGCGCCGACGAGCTCGACCCGGACCAGATCGGCGAGCGCCTCGAAGGACTCGAGCGGCTCCGGCCCGCCGAGGCCGGCCAAGGTGACGCTGCCGCCGCCCTGGCCGAACGTCACGGTCACCGCGCCGTGGCGCCCCCCGTCCTGACTGACCTCGAAGCCCGCGGTCCGACCGGCGAGGCTGTCGAGCTCGGCGATCGTGTCGAGATCTCCCAGAAGGTCGCTGAGGACGAGGACATCGTCGGCGTGCAGATCGGTGATGACGTCGCTGCCGCTGTCCTCCGAGAGCCGGAACACGAAGCTGTCCGGACCGCCACCACCGGACAATATGTCGTCGCCGGCGCCCCCTTGCAGCCGGTCGGCGCCGTCGCCGCCCTCGAGCTGGTCGTCCCCGCCCCCGCCGAACAACTGGTCGCTGCCGCCCTGGCCGAGCAAGAGATCCCGCCCATCGCCGCCGACCAAACCGTCGTCAGCCTCGCCGCCGCCCTGACGGTCGTAAGCGAAGAACACCGCATCCTGGATGGAGTCGACCTCGCTGTTACGCTCGATCACATCGGCAAGGCTCGTCGACCAAAGCGCCTCGAGCTCGCGCGGCGAGATCTCCGCGCCTTCGCTCCAATAGGGATCGCCATCCCGGATACGCAGGAACTGCTCGAGAACGACGCTGTGGAAGAGCTCGCCCAGCAAGCCGCCGTTGACGGGGTCTTCGGCCAAGCCGCCGATCCAGGCATCGACGAGATCGACAGAGCCGTAGAGATCCTCGAGCTGCTGGGCCAAAACCGGATCGGAGGTCACGTCGGAGAAAGACCCGGCGCGCTCCAGGCCCAAGGCCTCGCGCAGATCGTTGTAGCTCGACACCCCGAGATCGCGTCCGCGCTGGATGTTGATCGCGGCCAGATCGAGGCCCGTGCTGCCGCCCTCGGCGAAGAGGAAGGAGCGCACGTCCTCGACCACCTGGGGATCGAGCGCCTGCGCCGTACTGTCCGCAAGACCGCGCAGCAGCGCCGCGATGCCGCCGTTGCCGGCGATCTCGTCCGGCGCGAAGAAGGCGTCGCGCAGCGCCAAATCGCCGGCAGCGATGCTCTCGCCATCCTCCTCCAGTCGCTGCAGGCTCGCCGACAGCAAGCTGTGGCCGAAGCGATAGGCGGCAGTCGAGAACTCGACCGAGATGCCGGGGTTCACCGTCGCGTCGTAGCCCGCGTAGGCCGGCACCGCGCCCGCGCCCAGAATGACCGGCAGAAACTCGTTGAAGGTGACGGCCTGGATCAGCGCCTCGACCCGGACTCGGGCGGCCTGAAAGAGCTCGTCGGCGCTGAGCTCGGGATGGCGCTCGGCCAACTCGTCGACCCAGCGATTGTGCTCGCGCGCGAACAGGGTGTGGAGCGAGGTCAGGGCGACGTTCTCGGCGGCACGGACGTCGCCGGCGAGCACGCCGTCCTCGGTCTCGATCAGATAGCCCTCGTCGTCGAGCAATAGCTTTCCGTCATCGCCTCTGAGCGCCGCGGCCGTCTCCGCGTCGGAGCCATAGACCATCGAAGCGTCGAGGAACGCGGTGATTTCGTTGTGGTACTCACGCGGCGTCGTCTCGCCCGTGCCGTCGATCGGATCGACCCGGAAGAAGGGGATGACGGCATCGCCGGAGCCGTCGGGATCGAAGGCGGCGTCGCCGGCCGGCACCGCGATCGGCGCGAACTCGCCCTCGCCGGCCTCGGTCAGATCGAGGTCATGGTCGATGAACTGGCCCCAGGCCCAGAGCAGGTCGCTGACACCGAGCGCATTGGGCTCGTCGCCCACCTGCCGGCTGACCGCGTTGCTGATCTCCCTTGGGTTCGGCCGATCCTCGCCGGAAAGCGAGCCGATCCCATCGGCGAAGTCGGCCGCCGCCAGGCGCAACAGGGTCTGGCCCGTCGCGCCCCAATCCGGGTAATCCGCGTTCGAGCCCGCGCCGTCGACCGGCCGCAGCTCGCCGAGCCAAGGACCGTCGTCGAAATCGTCGCGATCGCGGCGGCCGCGCTCGGCATCGTCACGCTCCCGCGGCCCGCGCCGCTCATTCGGGGAAGGCTCGCGCGCCTCGCCCCGCCCCGCCCGGCCTAGCGGTCGCGGACTACCATCCAGATCGCCCTGTCCCCGCCCCGCCGTGCCCGTCCGATCAGCAATGCTGGGCAGCTCCCTTGGGCGATCCGGCGCCGATGGGCCATCGGCGCGCGCGCCGAGCGCATCGGGCAAAGGCGAAGGCGCAAGCGGAGAAACAGGCTCCTGGGCGCGTGAGATTTCAGGACCGGCGCCAGCAGGATCATCGGGGCTCGCCGGAAGGACGCGCCCGGTTTCGGAATGCGGAGTCTGGCCGATGGTGTCTCGCTGCATGCTGTGCTCCTCAAGCGCTGTTGAAAGTTATCGGCGCACGCCGGCGTGCGAGGCGCCGCGTGGATCGTCCGCGATCGTCGGAATCAGGCCGCCGTCGCGAGCGAGCGCTCTCCGAGGCCTGGAACCGGAATGGGTTCACGGCCAGCCTCGGTCGATCGTGTCGGCCTCCTCGGCCGGAGAGAGATCGGGGCTGGCCGGCGTCGGGTCACCGCTGAATCCGCTGTCGTGTCCCGTATCGCCGGGTCCGCCAGCGGGCTCGGCGCCCGTCGCTCCGGGCGCAGAAGGGCCGCCGGCTTCGGCTTCGCTGCCGCCACTTTGACCGCCACCACCGTCACCGCCGCCTGGGCCACCGCCTCCCGGGCCGCCACCTTGGCCGCCCCCGCCATCACCGCCGCCGGGGCCTCCACCGTCTCCACCACCCTGGCCGCCACCGCCACCTTGGCCACCGCCCTGACCGCCGCCGCCCTGGCCACTACCACCGCCCTGACCGCCGCCGCCTTGGCCACCGCCCTGGCCGCCACCGCCCTGACCACCGCCTGGCCCTCCACCTTGACCACCACCGCCGCCACCGCCGCCACCGCCCTCACCGCCGCCTCGGGCCCAGGCGTCGTTCACTACCAGAGGAAGCAAGGCGTTCTGAGAGTCCCAGGTGATGGGTGCTGCCTGAAGCAGCGCCAGGATCGGCAACAGGCCGAGCCAGGACCTCAAGCGGATCGCGCCCGGTTTCAGCGGCAAGCACTGTCGACATCCCATCGCGGCCGGCCTCATGGCCCTTTTTTGAACACTCGGTCGCCGGAGGCGCTCCGGCTATCTCTGTAGGTGACAACCCGAGCCGAACGACATTCTTCCCCCACCGCCGAAATTCCTCTGCCGACGGGGCGGCTTCGATCGGCGGGCCGGCGCGTGCGCCGTCGGGCCATGGGCGGAGACGCTGCGGGCGGCCAAACAGACCGACATCCCGCATCCCGTTCGGCAGGCGGGCGAAATAAAGTCCGACGGAGGGGAACAACTTCGCCCGTTGAGGGTTGTCCTAAGCCAGGCACGACGAAATTCGGCGCAACCTCGACCGAACGGGCGAATGCGGGGCGACGAGACGACCCACATGAAGATGGTGGCCCTGCTTCCCCGCCTGAGGCGTTTCGCTCTGGGAATGGCGGGCTGCATGGATCAAGCCGATGACCTGGTGCAGGCGACCTGCGAGCGGGCGATCCGGTCGCTGGACCGCTTCGTCCCCGGAACCAGGCTCGATAGCTGGATGTTCAAGATCATGCAGAACCTTCACCTGAACGCCCAAAGGGACCGGGCGAGCCGCGCCCAGGCCTTGGCGCGCGAAAAGGGCAACATCGAGGTCAGGTTGGACGGCGAGCGGGCGATGGAAGCGCGGCTCACGCTTGCCTCCGCCCAGGATGCCCTGGCGTCGATCGATGCCGAGCAACGCGCCGCCCTCCTGCTGGTGGCGATCGAGGGCTTCTCCTACCAAGAGGCCGCGACGATCCTCGACGTACCGGTCGGCACGGTGACCAGCCGTCTCGCCCGCGCCCGTGCCCGACTGCGCGCCATATTGGATCAGGGCCAACGCGAGGATGGTCTCGGTGAAATCGCGGCGGCGGCGCGGGAGCGCTCCAATGCCGGCTAGCGGCAAGCCATCGCCTGCCACGCGCCCCGATGAGCGACTGGTGGCAAGGCTCGGCGCCTATCTCGATGGCGAAGCGACGTCCGACGAGGCCCACGCCACGGAGCGCTCACTGTTTGCCGATCCGACCGCGCTCGCCCTGCTTCAGGGTCTGCGCCGAGACGCCAGCGCGCTGCGCTGCGCACTCGACCAGCGCGTCGCGACCCGTCCGGCCGACCGCTTGCTGGAATCGATCAGCGCCGCGTTCGAGAGGCGGCAAGGCCGGCGTAGCGGGCTGCCGCCGTGGTGCGGCCTGGCAGCAGCATGCCTCGCCTTCCTCGCGATCGGCGTCGGCTCCGGTCTCTGGCTGGCCCGGGAGCCGGCCGAGACGGGCTTGCCCTTGTTCGAGACGCATCGCGAACTGGCGCAGCTCAATGCCGACCGGGCGGTGCGGCGTGCGCTCGAAACCTTGGTCAGCGGCCAGTCGATCGCCTGGCGCCACGGCCGGGACCGCGGCAGCGTGACGCCGCTGCGCACCTATCGGAGCAGGAGCGGGCACTGGTGTCGTGAATATCTGAGAACGACCCGATTGAGCGGGCATCTGATCGCCGTTCGCGCGCTGGCCTGCCGTGGCGAGGAAGGCGATTGGATCACGATCCGCGCGGAACCGGCCACACCCCGAATGAGCGCGGCGCCGCAGCGGCTGCCAAGGAAGACACGAGCCGAGCTCGAAGCCTAAGTGTTTGTTCGAGAATGGTTGCGGGACGAGGCCATGGAGAGTGTCTGATTCTTCTATTATTATCAAATACATGGAGAATCAGAATGGCTTGGACTCGCGGCATTCGCGCCGGCCATGACCGCGGTGGGCTGCGCCATTGGCATGTCCTTTGCTAGTCGGTCCTTTGCTAACGGAAAGTAAAAGCAGAACTCGCGGGGGACCCCATCATGACGACAGAACTACAGGGAATTCGCATCGATGCACCCGGTGTCCGGGCCATCGACAGCAGTAAGCTGACAAGTTTCAATATCGTTGAATCCTCGGACGAGGTCTTTCAGAACTTCATTGCAAAGGAGCAAGAGTTCCTGGAAGCCCTCTATTCCCGGCCCGCCGACACATCTCACCATCCGGCCTATCAGAGCTTTGGCACGGTCACGCTCAACGGCAAGGTGGTCGCGAAGATCGACAACAATGGCTTTGTCGAAACTTCGAATGCGATGGGAGGCCGATTGCTCGACCAACTACCCGGCGATGTCAACGGCAAGTCCGGTCCCATTCTGGCGGAGGCGCGTGCGGCAAAGATTGCCGAGCTGTTGGGCGGCAGGGTGGAAAAATCTTCCTCCGCTCTGACGCAGTCGCAGTACGAAGCCCTGCCCAAACCGGGTCTCCAGACCGACTATGCGCGCATGACGGCCGATCCAGCTTACGATCGGCTTCAGAAGATCGAGCAAGCCCGAAGCAACTTCCTGGCTCAGCAGATGGCGCAGGAGGAGCAAGACGCGATCGAAGACACCGGTGGCAGCGATGCCGTCAAGGAATTCCTCGACTACATGAGCAAGAGCCCGGAAGAGCGCTACTTTGAGGCGTTCCTGCGTGAAAAGGGCCTGACGCCCGAGCAGTTCGCCGCCCTGCCTCCAGAGGAACGGGAGAAGATCCTGAAGGAATTCGAGCAACGGATGGAACAGGAAGTGGCGATCAGCTTCACGCAATCCGTTGAAGCTCTAGCCGAACAGTTGGCGGGTTCCGGTGGAACAGCGACAGCCGGGCAACGCAGTGACAGGGGAGACGACTGACGCCCGTCCCCTAGGAGATTCACACATCTTGTTTCGATGACGCCTGCGGCGTCGTCACCCCCTTACCGCGACCTGCGGTCCCGCGGCTGCGCCGCGCCCCCATCAAGAGGGAGGGAGATCGTGACCTGATTCAAAACATCATGTCCCTCCCCCTCGTGGGGAGGGTTAGGGTGGAGGCGTCCGCAAAGCGGACCAAAGAAACAAACTAGCCTTCCGTCTCTGTACTACTAACTGCGAAATTCCTCGCGGCTTGCGAGGATTTTTCTGTAACCAGCTTGCCTGTTTCGACAATTCACAACGAGAATCGACGCTCGCGCAGCCTTCAAGCGCCGCAGACCGCCCTTCGGCCTCGCCCCAACCTCCTCATCCTGAGCTTGTCGAAGCGTGAGGGGCTGGGGATGAACAAGCGCGGGAGACCAAAGATCAAGATCGCCGACGATCGATACAACCGTCCAAGCCTGCGGCACGACCACCCGCTCGCAAAACAGCCAACGTTTGGTTGCGGCTACGCTGCGCTGTGAAAATCTGCTCAATGCTGGGCTTGTCCGGCCCGACAGGAAAGATGTGTGCACACCTTAGCGCCCGTCCCCGGAGCCCCGTGCCTGTGCGACCGCTTTCTCCGGCCGATGTTCTGAGTCCGCCGCATGCGCCGGGCAACCTTGTTGCGTTCCACCTCTCCGCCATCGGCACAGGCCTGAAGCGGTCCTGCTTTTGCAGACAGTTTGCTCGACTTGTTAGGGTCTGCTGGGTCCAGGTCTCATGCCGCCTGCGATCTCCTCCGGACAGACGGCCTCTTATACCGAGCGGCTTTGAGTCGAGCCTTGCCATCGGCCGTCATTGCGAGCTGGCGTGAGCCCTTGCGCCGGGAAATCGTTCAAAATCATCAGCTTCCCGATCTTGGTCCACGAATCCTCAAGCTCGACTTCCACCGGGCCATCGGCCTGGCCGCCCACACGGCCCCCGCCGCCCTTCACCTTGCGCTGCGGGGGCAGGCTGCTATCTTGCCGGCCCGCAACGAAGCCCTTCACCGCTTGGATGTCCGCGATGGCAAAGATCGAAGTGCGCAACCCGATCGTCGAGCTCGATGGCGACGAGATGACCCGCATCATCTGGGCGATGATCAAGGAAAAGCTGATCCTGCCCTTTCTCGACGTCGATCTGAAATACTACGACCTGGGTATCGAGAGCCGCGACGCGACCGACGATCAGATCACGATCGACGCAGCCAACGCGATCAAGGAACACGGCGTCGGCGTCAAGTGCGCGACCATCACGCCAGACGAAGCGCGGGTCGAGGAGTTCGGCCTGAAGAAGATGTGGCGCTCGCCCAACGGCACGATCCGCAACATCCTCGGCGGCACGGTCTTCCGCCAGCCGATCACGATCAAGAACATCCCGCGGCTGGTGCCGGGCTGGACCCAGCCGATCGTGATCGGCCGTCACGCCTTCGGCGATCAATACCGCGCGACCGACTTCAAGGTGCCGGGACCGGGCAAGCTGACCATGACTTTCGTGCCGGCCGACGGCGGCGCGCCGATCGAGCACGAGGTCTTCGACTTCCCCGGTTCGGGCGTCGCGCTCAGCATGTACAATCTCGACGAGTCGATCCGCGGCTTCGCGCGGGCCTGCTTCAACTACGGCCTGATGCTCGGCTGGCCGGTCTATCTCTCGACCAAGAACACGATCCTCAAGGCCTACGACGGTCGCTTCAAGGACCTCTTCCAGGAGATCTTCGAGACCGAGTTCGCCGAGCGCTTCAAGGAGGCCGAGATCACCTACGAGCACCGGCTGATCGACGACATGGTCGCAGCGGCGCTCAAGTGGTCGGGCGGCTTCGTCTGGGCCTGCAAGAACTACGACGGCGACGTGCAGTCCGACACCGTGGCCCAGGGCTTCGGCTCGCTCGGCCTCATGACCTCCGTGCTGATGACGCCGGACGGCAAGACCATCGAGGCCGAGGCGGCGCACGGCACGGTCACCCGCCACTACCGTCTGCACCAGCAGGGCCAGCAGACCTCGACCAACCCGATCGCCTCGATCTATGCCTGGACCCGCGCGCTCGACTATCGCGGCAAGATGGACGAGACGCCGGAAGTCTCGGCTTTCGCGCTAAAGCTCGAGCGTGCCTGCGTCGAGGCGGTCGAGTCCGGCTTCATGACCAAGGACCTGGCACTCCTGATCGGCCCCGATCAGAGCTGGCTCTCCACGCAAGAGTTCATGGACAAGCTCGAGGAGTTCCTCGGCCGCGCCATGGACGCCACCCAGGCCGCCTGAGCGGCGTACATTCCATCAGACCTCCGCCACTCCTCAGGGACTTCGAGACATGCGGCTGTTTGGCAAGCTTCTTCTCATTCTAGGAATGATCATGGCAGTGCAAAGCGACGACGCGGCAGCGGCCTCCGACCCGGAGAACACACTTGTCTTGGAGATCCGCCACGGCACCGTTGAGATCGAGCTCCTTCCCGACCTCGCGCCCAAGCACGTCGCGCGCATCAAGGAGCTGACCCGCGAGGGCTTCTACGACGGGCTCAAGTTCCATCGCGTGATCGACGGCTTCATGGCCCAGACCGGCGATCCCAATGGCGACGGCACGGGCGGCTCCGGCACCAAGCTGCCGGCGGAGTTCTCGAAGGAGCCATTCGTGCGCGGCACGGTCGGCATGGCCCGCGCCAGCAGCCCGAACAGCGGCGACAGCCAATGGTTCATCACCTTCGACGACGCCCAGTTCCTGAACGGCCAGTACACGGTCTGGGGCCGCGTGGTCTCGGGCATGGAGGCTGTCGACATGATCCGCAAGGCGCCGCGCAGCCGCCAGAGCGGCATGGTCAACAATCCCGACGAGATCATCAGCCTGAAGGTCAAGGCCGACGTGCAGTGAGCTGCAGCGTCCCGGTCTTATAAGGGCCGCCCTTCAAATCATCACTGTCACCCTCGGGCTTGACCCGAGGGTCCATCGGCGTGCGAGACCGGGACTTGTCGCCTGGTCCGCCGGGCGGTCCCGCAACATCGATGGATGCTCGGGTCAAGCCCGAGCATGACAGGTATCTTCGGGGTATGGCCTTTCGGGTCCTATCCGCCCTACCCCACCGTCTCCGCGTGGTGGCAGGCGACCTGGCGGCCCTCGAACTGACGCAGCTCCGGGCGGTCCTGGGCGCAGATCTCCGTCGCGTGGGGGCAGCGCTTGTGGAAGGCGCAGCCGGTCGGCGGGTCGAGCGGCGAGGGCAGCTCGCCGGAGAGGCGGATGCGCGCGCGCCGGTGCGCCGGATCGACGGCCGGCGTGCTGGCCAGGAGGGCGCGGCTGTAGGGATGGATCGGCTGGGCGAAGATCGCATCGCGCCGGCCCTGCTCGACCGGACGGCCGAGATACATGACCATCACCTCGTTGGCGATGTGGCGCACGACGCTGAGGTCATGGGAGATGAAGAGGTAGGCCAGGTTGAACTCCTCCTGCAGGTCCATCAGGAGGTTCAAGACCTGGGCCTGGATCGAGACGTCGAGCGCGGAGACCGGCTCGTCGGCCACGAGGATGCGAGGATTGAGCATCAGCGAGCGGGCGATCGCGATGCGCTGGCGCTGGCCGCCGGAGAACATGTGCGGATAGCGGTCGTACTGCTCGGGGCGCAGGCCGACCTTGGCCATCATCTCCTGGCCGCGCGCCCGGCGCTCGGACGAGGGCATGTCGCTGTTGATGACCACCGGCTCCTCGATGATCGTGCCGACCTTCTTGCGCGGATTGAGCGAGCCGTAAGGGTCCTGAAAGATGATCTGCACCGCTTGGCGCAGGCGCTTCTTCTGCTCCGCGGTGGCATCGGTGACGTCCTCGCCGTCGACCAGAAGCTGGCCGGAGGTGGGCGGCTCGATCAGGGTCACGAGGCGCGCGAGGGTCGACTTGCCGCAGCCCGACTCGCCAACCACGGCGAGAGTCCGGCCAGCCCAAAGGGTGAAGCTCGCGCCGGCCAAAGCCCGCACCGTTGCGGGCTTGCCCACGAAGCCGCGCTTGACCTCGTAGAAGCGGGCGAGGTCGACAGCCTCCAGCACGGCGCCGCTGTTCACGGACCCGCCTCCAGCGCCTCGTCCCTTTTACGCACGGCGCCCGGCACCAATGGATAGAAGCAGCGCACCCGCCCCTCGCCGTCGGGCTCGAGCGCGGGCTGCGCTTCCACGCATTGCGCCTGCACGTGGCGACAGCGCGGGTTGAAGAGGCAGCCGGCCGGGCGGTCGCCCGCGCCCGGCACCACGCCCGGGATGGTCGGCAGGCGCCGCCGGCCCAGGCTGCGCTCCGGCAAGGCGTCGAGCAGCGCCGAGGTGTAGGGATGGCGTGGATGCTGGAACAGGGCCTCGACGTCGCGGGTCTCGACCTGCTGGCCGGCGTACATGACGTTGACCCGATGCGCCGTCTCGGCGACCACGGCCATGTCATGGGTGATCAAGACCAGGGTCATGCCGCGCTCGCGCTGGAGCTGCACCAGGAGGTCGAGGATCTGGGCCTGGATCGTCACATCGAGCGCCGTGGTCGGCTCGTCGGCGATCAGGAGCCGCGGGTTGCAGGCGATGGCCATGGCGATCATGACGCGCTGGCTCATGCCGCCGGACAGCTGGTGCGGAAAGGCGCGCAGGCGGGTCTCGGGCGCCGGGATGCCGACCAGGCCCAGCAGCTCGACCGCCCGGGCCCGGCGCTCGGCCGCGGTGCCGCCCTCGTGCACCTTGAGCGATTCCGTGATCTGAAAGCCCACCGTGAAGCAGGGGTTGAGGCTGGTCATGGGCTCCTGAAAGATCATGGCCATGGCCTTGCCCGTCAGCCGGCGCCGATCGGCTGCCGACAGGCCGAGCAGGTCCCGGCCGTCGAAGCGCAGGACATCGGCCGTGATCTTCGCGGTCCAGGGCAGCAGGCCCATGACCGCCAGCATGGTCACGCTCTTGCCCGAACCGGACTCGCCGACCACGCCGCGCACCTCGCCTTCTTCGAGCACCATGTCGATGCCGTCGACCGCGCGGAACGGCCCGACGGCGGTCGGGAACTCGACGGCGAGGTTGCGGATCTCGAGCAGCGGCATGGTCGTACCTAGGGCCTCGCCGGTCGAGTCAATGAAGACAACATCTCAACTCCGCTTGAGTTTAGGATCGAGTGCGTCGCGCAGGCCGTCGCCCATCACGTTGAACGAGAGCACCGTGATCAAGATGGCCAGGCCCGGGAAGGTCACGGCCCACCAGGCGCGCAGGATCAGGTCGCGCGCGTCGGCGAGCAGGGTGCCCCACTCCGGCGTCGGCGGCTGGGCGCCCATGCCGAGGAAGCCAAGGGCCGCCACGTCGAGGATCGCCGTGGAGAAGCTGAGCGTGGCCTGCACGATCAAGGGCGCCATGCAGTTCGGCAGGACGGTGATGAACATCAGGCGCAGGCGACCCGCCCCGGCGACCCGGCTCGCTGTGACGTAGTCCTTGGTCGCCTCGGCGATCACGGCGGCCCGGGTCAGGCGCACGAAATGCGGCAGCAGCACGATCGCGATGGCAATCATCGCGTTGATCAGGCTGGGCCCCAGGATCGCGACCAGCACGAGCGCCAGCAGCAGGCTCGGAAAGGCCAGGATGATGTCCATCAGGCGCATGATCGCGATCTCGACAATGCCCCGGAAGAAACCCGCGATGAGGCCGATCACGACACCGGCCGCAAGGGCCAAGGTGGCGACGAAGCCGCCGATGAAGAGCGAGAAGCGCGCGCCGTGAATGATGCGCGAGAGCATGTCGCGGCCGACCGCGTCAGTGCCGAGCGGAAAGGTCCAGCTTCCCCCCTCCTGCCAGGCCGGCGGCTGCAGCAGATGGTCGCGGTACTGCTCGTGCGGCGGATGGGGCGCCAAGGTGTCGGCGAGGACTGCCACCAGGATCAGCGCGATCACGGTGAACAGGCCGATCACCGCCCCGCGGTTCTCGCTGAAATAGAACCAGAACTCGAACAGCACCTGTCCGAGCGGAGAACGCTCCTGTGCTTCGACCCGTGGTTCAGCGACGCTCGCCATGCCCTACCTCGTATGCCGGATGCGCGGGTTGATCAGACCGTAGAGCAGGTCGACGACCAAGTTGACCAGCATGACGATGAGCGCGATCAGCAGCAAGCCGCCCTGCACCGAGGGGTAGTCGCGCCGGAAGATCGAATCGACCATCCATTTGCCGATGCCCGGCCAGGAGAAAATGGTCTCGGTCAGAATCGCGCCGGCCAGCAATACGCCCACCTGAAGACCGATCACCGTGACGACGGGAATCAGGGCGTTGCGCAGCGCGTGCAGTCCGATGACGCGCCAGGGCGGCAGGCCCTTGGCGCGCGCGGTGCGGACATAGTCCTCGCTCAGCACCTCGAGCATGGCCGAGCGGGTCTGGCGCGCGATCACCGCGATGGGAATGGTGGCGAGCACGAAGGTCGGCAGGACCAGGTGATGCAGGGCCGAGGCGAAGGCCCCTTCCTCGCCCGACAGCAGGCTGTCGATCAGCATGAAGCCGGTCACCGGCTCGAAGAAGAACAGGAAGGAGATGCGGCCCGATACCGGCGTCCACTGCAGGATGCCGGAGAAGAAGATGATCAGCAGCAGGCCCCACCAGAAGATCGGCATCGAATAGCCGGTCAGCGAGATGCCCATCACCGTGTGATCGAATACGGAGCCGCGCTTGACCCCCGCGAGCACGCCGACCGGCAGGCCGATGAGGATCGCGAACAGGATGGCGCAGAAAGCCAGTTCGATGGTCGCCGGGAACAGGGTCAGGAACTCGTCCAGCACCGGCTGTTTGGTGACGATGGATTTGCCCAGGTCGCCCTGCAGCACATTGCCGACGAAGCCGGCATATTGCTCCCACCACGGCCGGTCGTAGCCGAATTCGGCCATCAGTTCCGCGTGCCGCTCCGGCGAAACGCCGCGCTCGCCCGCCAGCACCTCGATCGGGTCGCCCGGGATCAGCCGGATGAACCCGAACGCGATCAGCGTGACCCCGACGAAGGTCGGAATCAGCAGGCCGATCCGGGACAGCAGGAAACGAAGCATGGCGCCTCGGTTGGCTTAGGTGGGCGCTAGGCCGAGGGATCGACCCCCTCATCCCAACCCTCTCCCCCTAACCAGGGGGAGAGGGAGGGACCCGCGTCAGCGGGAGGGTGAGGGGGTCGATCTCTAAGCGGCCGCTTACTCCAAGCCTACCGAGGCGCCATGCTTCGTTTCCTGCTGTCCCGGATCGGCCTGCTGATCCCAACGTTCGTCGGGGTCAC
>JAKSDN010000893.1 GCA_022360075.1 Kiloniellales bacterium
CCGGGCAGTGCACGCCCAACGCCACGCACTTGCTGAAGATCGCCAGCCAGGTCGCGGTCGGCGCCCGGCCCGAGATGTCGGTCTTCGGCGAGGACTACGATACGCCCGACGGCACCTGCGTGCGCGACTACATCCACGTCACGGACCTGGCGCTTGCCCACGTGCGGGCGCTCGAGCACCTGCGCCGCGGCGGCGAGAGTCTGGTCCTGAACTGCGGCTACGGCCACGGCTACTCCGTGCGCGAGGTCCTGCGCGCAGTCGAGGACGTCACCGGCGAGAAGCTGCGCGTGCGCTCGGCGCCGCGCCGCGCCGGCGACCCCGTCTCGCTGGTCGCCGACGCCCGGCAGATCCGCACGCGGCTCGACTGGCAGCCGTCGTACGACGACCTTGGCGTGGTCGTGAAGACTGCCCTCGACTGGGAGCGCGAGCTCTCGAAGCGTCCGGCGGCGAGCTAAGGCGCGGATACCCTGAGTCACACCCGAGACCCAACCGTCATTGCGAGCCGGCGTCAGCCGGCGCGGCAATCCAGATCCAGCCTCGAAGCGGCGCCAGCCTAGTGGTTCAATTCCGACACTTGAGTCCGATGAAATTGGATCAAGTGTCGACCAGAATTGAACCCAAACAAAAAGTTACCTAGTGGAGCGGCCCGACATTCCGGGATCGGAATGTCGGAGTCGTACCACTAGATTGCTTCGCTCCGCTCGCAATGACGAGCCTCTTCAGGCCTATCGGGCATCGGCTTGCGCAGACATTGCCGCTCCGCCGCTTTGCCCATAGCCTTGCGCCATGAGCACCCCCGCGCAGACTCGCGTTCGCCGGTTCCGAGATGCCGACGTGGGCGTCCTGCGCAAGCTGATCTGCGAGACGATCGATGTCAGCTACGCGCGCGTCTACCCGCCGCGCGCGGTGGCGTTCTTCAAGACGTTCCACGCCGAAGAGAAGATCCTCGACCGCGGTCGGCGCGGCACCGTTCTCGTCGCGGAAAAGGACGGTGAAATCGTCGCCACAGGAAGCCTGGTCGACGGCGAGATCTTCGCCGTCTTCGTCCACCCCGACCACCAGCAGGCGGGCCTCGGCAAGGCTCTGATGCGCGCCTTGGAGGAGCAAGCGATGGCGAGCGGCGTGGCGCAATCCGAGCTCAGCGTCTCGCTGCCGTCCAAGCGCTTCTACGAAAGCCTGGGATACGAGATCGTCGAGGATCGCTCGCGCGACCTCGGCGAGGGACAGCGACTGGACTTCTGGAAGGCGAGGAAGCGGCTGATGCCTCTCTGACCCTGCAAGCTGCCTGCGAAATGATGGGAGCGGTCGGGGGGCTTCGCGCCGCGCGACGACGGGCCTTCCGGCCATAGATCGCTCGCCGGCGCAGCACTGCCTCTCGGCCGCATGGACGAATAGCGCGTCCATCTCCGTGGCGTCTCGGGCCGTCTGCGCTTCGACCCGCAAGTGCCGCTGCCGGTCTATCTCGGCTTTGGGCTCTGTCCCACCTGACACGCTCGCAAGCGCCTGGGAAGTTAAACCAGACCGGTCGGGCCTGATTGCAAGAGTCCGACCCGAAATGGACTCCGTGAGATCAGAGAGCTGCCACACGTCTTCTGTCATCACCGGGCTGGACCCGGTGATCTAGTGGTACGACTCCGACATTCCGATCCCGGAATGTCGGGCCGCTCCACTAGGTAACTTTTTGTTTGGGTTCAATTCTGGTCGACACTTGATCCAATTTCATCGGACTCAAGTGTCGGAATTGAACCACTAGAGTGGCG
>JAKSDN010001503.1 GCA_022360075.1 Kiloniellales bacterium
AATAGTGGGCGGGATAGCGATGGTCGGTGCCGACGATCCGCACGCCCTGAACGGAATCGCCGAGAGCCAGAGGGATGGCCTGGCGGACCTGCGGATGGGCCAAGAGCGGCTTGGCATCCTTCAGCAGGATGTTCCCGGTCGGAATGTCGGCGTGATAGACGGCCGAAAGCACGAGCTGCAGCGGGCTGCCCTTGGCGCCGACTACGAGCTCGATGCCCTTGGCGTCGCGCGTCAGGCGGTCTTGCATCTGGGCGCCGAAAAGCAGCAGCGCCACGACCGTGGCGACGCCCAGCGCCAGCAGGAGACCGCTGAGCAGGGCGGCGACCGGCCGCTGCCGCAGATAAGCGAGGGTGAGGCCGAGCAGGCTCATGGCGCGGCCGCCTCCACCTGGAGCGGCAGGGTCTGGGCGAAGCGCCCGGCGATCCGCCGGTCGTGGCTCGCGACGATCAGGGTGGCGCCGCTCGCCTCGGCCGCCTCTTCCAGCAGCGCGATCGCTGTCTCGGCGTTGTCTTCGTCGAGCGCGGCGGTCGGCTCGTCGGCCAGGAGCAGCGCCGGTTCGTTCACCAGCGCGCGGGCCACCGCGGCCCGCTGGGCCTGGCCCTGGCTCAGGGCATCGGGCCGGCGGTCGGCGAGCGAAGCCACGCCGAGGCGGGCGAGCAACGCCCCGATGCGCGTGTCATCGGCCGGCAGGCCGGCGAGCCGGCGGGCGAGACGAAGATTGTCGGCCAGCGTGATCGCCCCGATCAGATGCAGGCGCTGCGGCACGAAGCCAATATGACGGGCGCGAAAGCCATCCCGCTCGGTCGCCGACAGAGCGGAGACTTCCACGCCGTCCACGGTGACGCTTCCCTCGCTCGCCGTCGTCAGCCCCGCGAGGATGTGCAGCAGCGTCGTCTTGCCCGAGCCCGACGGCCCCAGCACGAGGCATCGCGTCCCCCGCGCCACCTGCCAGGACTCGAGCTTCAGCGCCGGCGCCGTGCCATAGCGATGGCGCAAGCCTGAGACGAGGACGGCCGCGTCCTCGGGTCGCCCGATCTCGTCGGGAATCGTCGCCTCCGGACTGTGCTGCGGGGCCGGCACACTCCGCCGGCCCCGCAAGACGTGGATACCTCGGATCCGCCCTACTTCATCGCGAGGGGCGCGCCCATGGAGCCGGTGGCACCCTCGATCGGCGCCGGGCTATAGACATAGGCGAAGAGATAGACGCCGTCGGCCGCGAGCTCGGAGAGCTTCAGGTTCTCCTGGTTCACGATGCCGTGGCGGGTCTGCAGAAAGGTATGGACGCAGAAGACGCAGCCAGGATCAGGATTGGGCACTGCGTCGACCGGCCAGGTGTCGGCGCCGGTCACGCCGGCCTTGACCTCTTCTGCGACCCAGCGAGCGACCTCCATGCCGATTCCCGGCGCGCCCTCGTTGAACTTCGCCGGGTCGCTCCAATGCATCTCCCAACCCGTGCGGAAGAGAATTGCGTCGCCCTCGGCGAACTCGAAGCCTTCCATGCCCTGATTCTTGAGTGCGGCCTGGACATCGGCCATAGAGATGACATCGCCCGCGTTCATGGAGTCGACGCCGCGCGAGGCCGCGATGTCGAGAAGGATGCCGCGCGCGACGATCGGATGGAGCTTCTCCGTGCCCAGCTTCTTCAGGCCGTAGGGCGAGCCCATCTCGGCGGCCGAGAAGCCGTTGTACCAGCGCATCTCATTTTTATCGCCTGCAGCACCGACCTCCACGCCGATGTGGCCGAGACCGTCGAACTGCGTGCCGACCTGTCCGACCTCGGTGGCCAGGAACTCGTCGTTCCACATGATGCGGTTGGCGCCGAAGGTCCCGCCGGTGGGCGTGCCCGGAATGCGCAGCGAGAACTTGCGTGCGCCGAACAGCGGCATCTCGGCGTTATAGGGATGGCCGATCTTGTAGACCTTGCCTTCCTTGACCTGGGCCATGGCGCGCATGACCACTTCCGGCTTGGTGTACCAGTTCGTCGAGCCGGCCTCGTCGCCCTCGCCCCAGATCGGGTGCGGCCACCATTTGGAGCCCAGCGGCGTGTCCATCTGCGTGCCGTCGACCCAGGGTTTGCCGGCGCAGCCCTTCCAGTTCTCAGGCGAGCACTCGGCCTGCGCCGGTCCCGCCGCGGCCAGAAGGCCGACGAGACCCAAGGCCGTTCCCATCGCCGTCACCGTTGAATGCAGTTTGTACCTATTTTTTGAACGTTCCATGAGCTCCTCCCTCTTTTGGAGATCTTTCGTTGCCTATGGACCGAGAGAAACGCTGCACGCAGCGGAGAGCCGTGACGCTGCGCGTGAGCGGCGTGAGACCGTAATTGCCCACGTCGGTCCTCCCTATCGCCGGTGACGGTAGCGCAAATGGCGCGCGATGACGACCCACGGTCGCTTCACAATCATGGGGCCGCAAGCGCAGGTTCACGGCCGATCGAGGGCGCGCTCGAGGAAGTCGAGACGGTCCTGGCCCCAAAACAGCTCGCCGTCGCATATGTAGCTTGGCGCGCCGAAGACGCCGGCTTCGAGCGCTTCGGCGGTCAGCGCGTCGAGCGCCGCTTCGGCCTCCTGCGCCTGCGCTTGCACCATCAGGGCTTCGCTCAGGCCGTTCTCGGCGAGGATCGAGCGCAGCGTCGCTTCGTCGGCGATGTCCCGCTCCTCGGCCCAGATCGCGCGCAGGACCGCGTGCGCCAGGGTGAGGGGATCGCTGCCGTCCGCGCCGGCGGCGATGACCAGCCGGGCCGCCAGGTCCTGGTCGGCGGGATAGAACTTGGGCGCCAGGTTCAGCGGGATGTCGAGGAACGCGCGCCAGCGCTTCAGCTCGGCCAGGCGATAGGCCTGACGCGCCGGCGCCCGCTTGGGCAGCGGCAGGCCGCCGGTCTTGGGGAAGATCTCGTGCAGCTTCATCGGCTTGACCCGGATCGTGGCGCCCCGTGCCGCCGCGATCCGCTCCAGGCGCGCCCCGCCGAGATAGGCCCAGGGCGAGTTGAGCGTCAGGTAATAGTCGATCGCCTTGGCCATGCCCCGACTCCCTTTTTCGTGACCCCTTCTTTCCTATGGCTTGCCGCTGCGCGGGGCAACCGGCCGCTGCGTCGCTCTGACGCCAAAGTGTTTTGTTCCATCGGATAGAATGGGACGGCTCATCGCAGGAGGCCCAGCACCATGACAGCCGCCGTCACTGCCCCAGCGTTGCTCCGCCAGCTCGCGCGCAACAACGCCTGGAGCAATCATCGCCTGCACGCGGCTTGCGCTCGCTTGCCGCATTCCGAGTACTTCGCGGAGCGCCCCTGTTTCTTCGGCACGATTCACGCGACGCTCAACCACATTTTGCTGGTCGACGGGCGCTATCTCGATCGGCTGGACGGCAAGCCGGTGCCGGCGCTGCACGGCAGTCCCGAGCTTCACGGCGACCTGGCCGGGCTGACGACTGCGCAAAAGGCCTCGGACCGGCGCCTGATCGATCTCGTCGACGGGCTCGACGACGACGCGCTCGGCCGCGAAGTGGTCTGGACCTCGCCTTCCGATACACCGACCCGCGATCCGGTCGCCGGCATCCTCCTGCATCTCTTCCAGCACCAGATCCACCATCGCGGCCAAGTCCACGACCTGCTGGCCCAGACCTCCGTGCCGCCGCCCCAGCTCGACGAGTACTTCCTGACCTGCGACGCCGGGCAACGCGCCGAGGAGATGCGCGATTTGGGAATCACCGAGGTCGCGCTGGCGATCGACTGATACCGAGGGTCGCTGATCGCGCCTCGTGCGTTATGTTCAAGCGTCCCATTTTGAATTCCGGGACAAGCCTTCCTCCTCATCTTGAGCCTCCTGAGCTTGTCGAAGGGCGACGGGTTCGGCCACGAGCCGAGCGCAGCTCCGGATCGCTCCGGATTTGCCCATAACACAGAGCAATCCTCATACTTCGACAAGCTCAACATGAGGGGATAGGCCTAGCATGCAGAGGGCGGATAGGGCCAAGATCAACGCCCCTTGGTAGAACGTTTCTCGTCCTGCAGAAACCAAACGGCATTGACACGGATGAACGCGAAAGGACTCGGATATCCGTGTCCATCCTGTTCATCCATGTCAGATAGCCTGAGATCTCTGTTCTGCGCCGATGTCTCGGGAGGGCCCGTGATCGCAGAACCCGGCTCGACGGCCGATCGGCGGCGTCAAACCGACCGCGTGATTCCCCCGTCGACGCGAATGTTCTGACCCGTGATGTAGCCGGCGCCGTCGGAGGCAAGGAAGGCGATCACGTCGGCGATCTCTTCGGTCTTGCCGTAGCGCGCCATGGGGATGCGCTCGCGGAACTCCGGCTTCTCCGGCAGGCTGTCGATGAAGCCGGGCAGCACGTTGTTCATGCGGATGTTCTCCGCGGCGTACTTGTCCGAGAACAGCTTCGTGTAGGCGGCGAGGCCTGAGCGGAACACGCCCGAGGTCGGAAAGACCGGATCGGGCTCGAAGGCGGCGAAGGTGGAGATGTTGATGATCGCGCCCGCCTTCTGGCCTTGCATGATCGGCGTGACCAGCCGGGTCGGGCGCACCACGTTCAAGAAGTAGACCTCGAGGCCGCGGTGCCAGTCCTCGTCGGAGAGATCGAGTAGCGGCGCGCGGGGGCCGTGGCCGGCGCTGTTGACCAGCACGTCGACGCGGCCCCAGGCCTCCATCGTCTGCTCGACCAGACGCTTGAGGTCATCGTTCGACTGATTGGAGCCAGTCACGCCGATCCCGCCGAGCTCCTGCGCCAGCGCCTCGCCCTTGCCGGAGGAGGACAGGATGGCGACACGATGGCCCTCAGCCGCCAGCTTCCGCGCCGCGCCGGCGCCCATGCCGCTGCCGCCCGCCGTGATGATCGCGACTCTTTCCATGATCCGCTCCTGTTCGTCGAACGCGTTGGTGATGGGCCTGTTTGACATAGCCGCGGTCGGCCGTCGAACCGGAAAATCGAATCCGGTGGCCCTTTCGGCGCTCCGCGCCAGCCCCCCACCCTAACCCTCCCCCTCGAGGGGGGAGGGAAGTACATTGCGTGGCTCGAATTGTCTCCTCCCCCCTCGAGGGGGAGGATTAAGGAGGGGGGCGTCCGCGCAGCGGACAAATGAAGAAGCGACGACGCAATTCTCGACAGCAGAGAGGCGAGGCCGGGAAAGCCCAGAAGGTTTGTGGTCATTGAGCCGAACCCGGTAACCTTCGGCCATGACATCGCCGCTCCGCAACAGGACCTACCGCCGGCTATTCGCGGCCCAGGTCATCGCGTTGGCCGGCACGGGCTTGTCCAGCGTGGCGCTGGCCTTGCTGGCCTACGACCTGGCCGGCGGGGAGGCGGGCGTCGTGCTCGGCACCGCGCTCGCGCTCAAGATGGTGGCTTACGTCGGCATCGCGCCGCTGGTCGGCGGCCTGGCTCACAGGCTGCCGCGCCGCGCTCTGTTGATCGCGCTCGATGTCGCGCGCGCGCTCGCGGTCGCCTGTCTGCCCTTCGTCACCGAGGTCTGGCAGATCTATCTCTTGATCTTCCTGCTGAACGCTTTCTCGGCGGGCTTCACGCCGACCTTCCAGGCGACGATCCCGGACATCCTGCCCGACGAGGCCCAGTACACGCGCGCGCTTTCCCTGTCTCGCCTGGCCTACGATCTGGAGAACCTCCTGAGCCCGACCCTCGCCGCGGCGGCGCTCGTCGTGCTGAGCTACGATGCCTTGTTCGCCGCGAATGCCGCGGCCTTTGTGATTTCCGCTTTGCTCGTGCTCTCCGTGCGGCTGCCGACGGCGCGGCCGCAGGAGCAGGATCGCGGCCTTTGGTCCAACATGAGCTTCGGCGTTCTGAGCTATCTCAAGACGCCGAGGCTGCGCGGGCTGCTCGCGCTCTCCCTCGCGGCGGCGAGTGCCGGCGCCATGGTGATCGTCAACACCGTCGTCTACGTGCGCGACCGCCTCGGCGGCACGGAGGGCGACACGGCGATCGCTTTCGCGGCGGCCGGCGCGGGCTCGATGATCGCAGCGCTCGTGCTCCCGCGTCTCTTGGACCGCTCGAGCGACCGTCCCTTCATGATCACCGGCGGCCTGCTGCTGTCGGCGGGTCTCCTGGCTGGCCTGGCCGCGCCGGGATTCCACACGCTGATGGCGATTTGGTTCCTGCTCGGGGTCGGCGGCTCGCTGATCCAGACGCCGGCCGGCCGTCTGCTCAGGCGCTCGGGCCACGAGGGCGACCGGCCGCTACTCTACGCGGCGCAGTTCGCCCTCTCGCATGCCTGCTGGCTGATCGCCTATCCCCTCGCCGGCTGGATCGGCGCGCGCTTCGGATTGGAGGCCGTCTTCGTCACGCTCGGGGCCGTGACGCTGGCCGCGACGCTCCTCGCCGCGGTCCTATGGCCAGCCGGCGACCCGAGCGAGCTGGAGCATCGCCACGCGGCCCTCGATCACGAGCACCTGCACGTCCACGACGCGCATCATCAGCACGAGCACGAGGGCTGGGAGGGACCGGAGCCGCATCGCCATCCGCACCGCCACGCGCCCTTGAAGCACCGGCACGCCTACGTCATCGACCTGCACCATCCGGTCTGGCCGAGCCGCTGAGCCGGTCGAGCGTGAGACCGAGCCCGCTCGTCCCCGCGCCTGCTTGCGATGCGCGAGGACGAGCGGTCTCGAAGTTCGCGTGCGTCAGAACGAGGCGACCAGATCGAAGTAGACCCGATAGTCGAAGATCGTGTCGTCTTTGTCGGTCACCGGCGTTTCGGCACCCACGCCGAATTGGAAGTGATCGTTCAGCCGGTAGCGGGCACCGCCACCGACGGTGACCGTGGTGCCGCGGTCGTCGCTGCCGAAGTTGATCACGTCCACGCCATCGATATCGCCGAGCGCACCCGTATTCCGGTCGCCGTGGTCGAAGGGCGTGAAGCCGTTGACCTCGATGATCGGGAACAGCCCCGGCAGGAGCTCGTAGTCGGCATGGGCCGAGTAGTGGAGGATGGAGGTGTCGTTGTCCGGGTCGAGCGCGAAGTTCGCCCCCAGGCTGCCCTGTAGACCGAACTTGCCGAAGGCGCGCGCGCCCGTGACGAAGGCATTCAGGAAGCCGGCACCGTCGCCTTGCAGCTCGATGCCGCCGGTCTCGAGGTCTTGGATCGGAATCTCGTAGCGTGCGCCGGCGGTGAGGATGGCCTCGTCCTCGGGCACCGAGATCAGCGCGTACTTGAAGCCGGCGGCGATGTTCGCAAAGCCGTCCTCGTCGGGCAGGACGCGGTCGAACTCGAAGTTGGCGTAGCCGTCCTTGGTGGCGATGAAGCCCAGCCGCTCGGTGATCGCCAGCCTGAGCTGAAGGGCGATCAGATCGGCGCTGCCCCCATCGGTCACGAAACCCTCCGGGATCTCGTGATGGAAGTAGAACGGCCGCGCCTCGGTCGTGATGTAGGGAGTCTCGTTCCAGATCGGATTGGTCAGCGGCGGCACGTAGCGGCTGTGCCGGCCTTCGCCCAATGAGCCGCGGAGATCGAGGCCGAGAAACCCGTCCTGACCCGCGCCGGCGGCCGATGGCACCGCGACGCCGGCGGCCGCTCCCAGAGCGCTCGCCAAGGCCAGGCATTTTGCACCGTAGAAGACATCTCGTAACATTTTGTTCCCTTTTCATAGAGTGTTACGAGGCAAGGCTAGCCGAATTGCTGCACTGCGGTATTGATCTAGCGCAAGGGAGCAGGTGGCGGGCGATAGGCCGATCAGGGCGCGTCTTGCGAGTGCTTCGTGGCGCCGTAGGGCAGCGGGTAGGGCTTGCGCAGCCGCTCGGCGAGGAAGAGCTGGACCTCGATCTCCGGCCGGCCGCCGCGGGTGATGAGGACGGGCTCCAGGGGCGTCAGGGCCTCGAAATAGGGCTTGTAGCGATCGTGGGCCCAGCGCATCCGTCGCGCCTCGCCGATGATCAGCGCGTCCCGGCCGACGAAGTCCGCTTGGTCGTTCAGGAAGGCGAAGTGCTTGGGCTTGTCGGTGAAGACCAGGACCGGCAGGCGGCCGCGCAGGGCTTGGCCGATCTTGCCGGCGTCGATCCAATGCCCGGCGACCACGAAGAGGTTCGGGCGCTCGAAGCGGCCTTATCGAGAAGGGCTGGTTCCTGATAGTCGCGCCTGGTGCGGCTGTCTAGCTTGAGGCGGCGCCGTTGCGCCCAGGGGGACAAAGCGGCTAGGAAGAGGTGCGCTGACGCCCCGACAACCTCAAGCCGACTTTTCTCGTGGACAGCAATTTCCTACGCGCCTTGGATCGCTGGATCGGCGTTCCGGCCTGTTTGCTGGTCGGCCTCTGGCTCCGGCTCACGGGCCGCTATCGCGCTCCCTCGGGCGTGCCGCGTCCGCGCCGCGTCGTCTTCATCGCGCTGGCCGAGATCGGCGCGCTGTTCGTTGCCAACAGTGCGGTCGTCCAGGCCCGCAAGCGCTTTCCCGATGCGGAGCTCTACTTTCTGACTTTCGAGGCCGGACGGCCCGCGGCGGAGATGCTCGGCTTCGAACCGAGCCGCGTTATCACGCTTCGGCCCTCGTCGCTGCCAAGCCTGGCGTGGACGATGCTCGGGGCGATCGGAGCCTGCCGGCGCGCGAAGATCGACGCCTCCGTCAACCTCGAGGTCTACGTGCGCTTCAGCACGCTGCTGGCCGCGCTATCCGGCGCCCGCTGGCGGGCGGGATTCCATGGTTTTCACGATACCGGCGCGAGCCTGGTCGGCCTCGTCACCCAACGAGCGATCTATAGCCCGCATCATCACGCAGCCGTCAGCTACATGCTGCTCGTCGAGGCGCTGGCCGAACCGCCCGATGCGGAGCCGCGCGCGAAAATCCCCGCTGAGACGCTGCCGCTTTCGCCATTGCAGCTTTCGAGCACGGCACCGTCGCGCGAGCGCATCAGGGGTATCGTCCAAGACGCCTTGCCGACGCCGGCTCCGTCTTTGGGGCGCCTCGTCATCCTCAACGCGAACGCGAGCGATCTCGTGCCGGTCCGCCGCTGGCCGCAGGCGCGCTACGTCAACCTCGCTCAGCGGCTGCTCGAACGGCCCGATGTGATCATCGTCCTGACCGGCACCGCCGCCGAGCGGCCGGGCGCGACGGCGCTGGCCGAAGCGATCGCTTCCCCGCGCGTTGCCAACCTCGCCGGGCGCACGACGCTCCGCGAGCTGATCGATCTCTTCACCTTTGCCGACTTGATGGTGACGAACGATTCAGGGCCGGCGCATTTCGCCGGGGCGACCGAGCTCAAGACCATCGTGCTGTTCGGGCCCGAGACACCGCGCATCTTCGGACCACTCGGCCGAAACCAGGTCGCCATCTACAAGGGCCTCGGCTGCAGCCCTTGCGTTTCCGTCTATAACCGCAAGCGATCGCCCTGCGGCGACAACCGCTGCCTCACGTCGATCGGCGTCGAGCAGGTGTTCGAGGCCGCGGAGCGGCTGCTGAACGGCGAATCGCTCGAGCGCGAAGCTGTGCGACAAAGTTGTTCGCCGAGTGAGCAGGATAAATGATGGGTTGCATTGGGCTCATGTATAGGTAGGAGCAAGAACCCATCCGGCATAGCGTTAGTATGTAAAAATCGATATCGCGCAAATGCTTGTGGTTCTTGTACCAAGAAGTCACAGAACCATAACTTCGAAGCAACGCCCCTGACACGGGGGTAAATCTAAAACCCTCTCAGAGTCCGACTCGAAATGAACTCTTCGAGATCAGAGAGTTGCCACAGCTCATTTGTCATCACCGGGAATGGCATGGGCCTTACCGGACCGGCTCCGCCCGTCTATCTAACAGGCATGAAGGTCCTGATCCTGACGTTCGGCTCGCGCGGCGACGTGCAGCCCTACGTGGCGCTCGGCGCGGCGCTGCGAAAGCGCGGCCACGCCGTGACGCTCGCCACCGGGCAGGGTTTCGAGGCCATGGTGGAGGGGCAGGGGCTCACCCCCGCGCCGCTCTCCGTCGACGTGCGGGCCCTCGTCGAGTCGCCCGAGATGAAGCGGGCGCTCCGCTCCCTGTCCGGCAAGATCCGGGCCTGGCGCGACTCGAAGCAGCTCGCCCGCCGGCTGTTGGAGGAGACCTGGAGCATCGCGCGCGAGCTCCGGCCCGATGTCATCGTCTACAACGTCAAGGCCCTCGCCGCGCCGCACATCGCCGAAGCCTTGCGCTGTATCGCGGTGCCCGCATTTCAGATACCCGCGTTCGCGCCGACCGGCGACTTCGCCAATCCGCTGCTGCCTGTTTCCAGCCTTGGGCGCGCCGTCAACCGGCTGAGCTATCGCGCGCTCGTCTGGCTGACGGTGCTGGCCACATCGGGCACGACGAACGCGTGGCGCCGGGAGCGATTGGGTCTCGCGCCGGATCGCGCTCGGAACCCTGTTGCGGGCTACCACCCGAAGGCCCGTGCCGTCGGCCGCCTGCACGGTTACAGCCGCCATATCGTGCCGAAGCCTGACGACTGGGGTGCGGAAGAACAAGTGACGGGCTATTGGTTCCTCGATCGCGGTGCCGCGTGGGAACCGCCCCGCGAACTCGCGCACTTCCTCGAGGCGGGCCCGCCACCCGTCTACGTCGGCTTCGGCAGCATGCCGGCGGAAGACGGCGGCATGCTGATGCAGACCTTCCTCGATGCCTTCGAGGCATTCGGCGGCCGCGCCGTCCTCGCGCGGGGCTGGGGCGGGTTCGAAGGCGGCGCCCTTACGGACAAGGTTCATGTGCTCGATGCCGCACCGCACGATTGGCTGTTCCCGCGCTGCTCGGCGGTGATCCATCACGGCGGCGCCGGGACCACCCACGAGGGCTTGCGCTGGGGCCGTCCGTCCCTCGTCTGCCCGGTCTTCGGCGATCAGCCCTATTGGGGACGGCGCGTCCAAGAGCTTGGCGCCGGCCCCGCGCCGCTGCCGCAGAAGCGCCTTACGACCTCGGCCTTGGTCGAAGCACTCGGAGCCCTACAGCGCCCGGAGGTGGTGTCCCGGGCCGCTGAAATTGGCGCCGCAATCCGTGGCGAACCCGGGGCGGAAGCAGCGGCTTCGGCTATCGACTCGATAGTGGCCACCTGACGCTTCCGTACCGGCCTTCGCAGGACGCGGCCTGGCGTGCTTGGCGGAAAGAGCGTAAACCAAGCGTGTCCTCCCCGGCCGGTATCCCCGATGCAGTCTGCTCTCGCCTCCCGTTCGACGGCCGCTTTCCTGCGCCAGGAATGGCGCTTTCTGTCCTTCGGCACCTTGGTCGCCTTCTGGTCGAGCCCCGGACAGACCTATGTCATCTCCTTCTTCGGCGGCGAGATCCGCGCGGCCTTCGGGCTCACGCACGGCGACTACGGCGGACTCTACATGCTGGCCACGCTCTGCAGCGCCGCGCTGCTGCTGCCGGCCGGCCGCCTGATCGACCGGCTGCCGCTGGCGGTCTTCACCCGCTGGGTCGTGCTCGCGCTGGCCCTGGCGACCGCCGGCTTCTCGCTGGTGGCCGGGCCGATCACGCTGTTCCTCGGCCTCTTCGCGCTGCGCTTCACAGGTCAGGGGCTGATGAGCCACATCGCGCTCACGGCCATGGCGCGGCGCTATCGGCGCGAGCGCGGTCGGGCGCTGGCGATCGGCGCCGCGGGCTTCTCGATCGGCGAGGCGCTGCTGCCGCCATTGGTCGTCTGGGCCATCGCCTGGATCGACTGGCGCCTGGTCTGGCTCGGCTTTGCGCTCGCCGTCACGCTCAGCCTGCTGCCGCTGCTGCCGGCCTTGCTGCGCCGCACCGAGGCCCAGGACGGCGCCGGTCCCGCGGCGCTGGCTGAAGCCGAGGATCCGGTGCGTCACTGGACCCGGGCCGAGATGCTGCGCGATAGGCGCTTCTACCTGCTCGTGCCGCTGATCTCGGCCCAGTCAGCCATCGTCACCGGGCTGTTCTTTCACCAGGTCCACCTGGTCGAGCTCAAGGGCTGGAGTCTGGAGTGGTGGGGCCTCTGCTTCTTCTTCTTCGCGGTCTCCGGCGTCGTCGCCAATTTGACCGCGGGACTCCTGATCGACCGCTTCAGCGGCCGCGCCCTGGCGCCGCTCGTGCTGCTGCCGCTGGCGCTCGCCCTGCTGCTGTTTGCGACTGCGAGTGCGCCGGCCCTGGCCGCGCTGATCATGATTCTGATCGGACTAAGCGCCGGCGCCACTGGCGCGGTCTACTCGGCGCTCTGGGCGGAGCTCTACGGCACGGTCCATCTGGGCGCGATCCGCTCGGTCGCGGTGGTGGTGATGGTCTTCGCCTCCTCCCTCGGCCCCTGGGCAATGGGCTTCCCGCTCGATCGCGGCGCCGACGCTTTCGGCTTGTCGCTCGCCAGCCTCGCGATGGTGATCGGTGCATCGGCCCTGGCGGCCTTCGCGCTGCGGCGGCGGGTGGTTGTGGAGACGGGTATGTGAAGGATGCGCGCCCTTCCCATGCCCTCTCATCGCCCTCGTTCCACTTCCTCTCAACTGTCACCCTCGGGCTTGACCCGAGGGTCCATGGTCCTCGCGGACCGGGACCGTTGCCTTTCGCGAAAGGTCCTTGCGGGCGGATGAATGGATGCTCGGGTCAAGCCCGAGCATGACAGTTTTTTAGGGTTTTGACTGAGTTGCTGTGGCCGGACGGACGCCGAATGCCCACTCATTCACCACATTCGGCCGCATGCAGCGCCCGCAGCTCCCGCCGCATGATCTTGCCCGTCGTCGTCATCGGCAGCGAGTCCACGAAGGCGACCTCGCGCGGGTATTCGTGGGCGGCGAGGCGGGTCTTCACGAAGGTCTGGATCTCGGCGGCCAGGGTTGCGTCGCCGCTGTGGCCCTCGTTCAGCACGACGAAGGCCTTGACCCGCTCGGTGCGCTCGGGGTCGGGCACGCCGACGGCAGCCGCCATGGCGACGGCCGGGTGCTTGATCAGGCAGTCCTCGATCTCGCCGGGGCCGATGCGGTAGCCGGCCGAGGTGATGACGTCGTCGTCGCGGCCGACGAAATGCAGATAGCCCTCGCTGTCCATCTTGGCGGTGTCGCCGGTCATCAGCCAATCGCCCGCGAACTTGGCCTCGGTCGCGGCCGGGTTGTTCCAGTAGCCGAGGAACATCACCGGGTCGGGCGCCTTGATCGCGACCTGGCCGATGTCATAGGCGGCGAGCGGCTGACCGGCCGGGTCGACGACCGCGACCTCGTGGCCGGGCACCGGCCGGCCCATGGCGCCGGGCTTGACCGGCATGATGCCGGCGCAGTTGCCGACCACCAGGTTGCACTCGGTCTGGCCGTAGAACTCGTTGATCGTCAGGCCGAAAGTCTCGCGGCCCCAGGCCAGCAGCGACTCGCCGAGCGTCTCGCCGCCGCTGGCCAGCGAGCGCAGCGCGTAGTTCCAGCGCGCCGCGGGGCGCTCGACCTTGCGCATCATCTTGAGCGCGGTCGGCGGCATGAAGGCGTTGCGCACGCCGACGTCGGCCACCAGCCGGAAGGCCTCTTCCGGGTCGAACTTGGCCATGCGGCAGGCCAGCACCGGCACGCCGTGGTGCAGGGAGGGTAGCAGCACGTCGAGCAGGCCGCCGATCCAGGCCCAGTCGGCCGGGGTCCAGAACAGATCGCCCTCTTGCGGGAAGAGCTCCTGCGGCATCTCGACGCCGGGCAGGTGGCCGAGCAGCACCCGGTGACCGTGCAGCGCGCCCTTGGGCGGCCCGGTCGTGCCCGAGGTGTAGATGATCAGTGCCGGATCGTCGGCCGCGGTGTTGCGCGGCGTAAAGGTGTCGCTCGCCTTGCCCGTTTCGGCGTGAAAGCCGAGCGCCCCGTCGCCCTGCCCGTCGACCGAAAGCACGAGCGAGAGGTCGGGCAGCGCGTCGCGGATCTCCGACAGCTTGGCGAGGCCGCCGCCGTCGGTCACCAGCGCCTTGGCGCCGGAGTCGCCGAGCCGGAAGTACAGGGCTTCCGGTCCGAAGAGCGCGAAGAGCGGCACGGCGATGGCGCCCAGCTTGTAGATGGCAATGTGCGCGATCGCCGTTTCCGGCGCCTGGGGCAGCAACACGCCGACCCGGTCGCCGGGCCCGACGCCCTTGGCCGCCAGCACGTTGGCCAGCCGGTTGGACAGCCGCTTGAGATCGAGGAAGGAGTAGCGCGTCTCGCCGCCGTCGGCCTGGCGATAGATCAGCGCCAGGCGGTCGCCGCCGTCCGCCCACTTGTCGCAAACATCGACGCCGATGTTGTAGCGCGCCGGCACTTGCCAGCGAAAGCGGGCGCGCAGATCCTCGTAACTCGAGGCAGAGGGCAGCATGGTCGTTCCACCGTGGCTCGTTGCGGAAGCCGTCGGTTTCGGAACACCCCTAGACCAGCCCCCTTAGGCCGGGAACGATAGCACGCCCGGGCGAGGCCTGACGAGATCGGCTAGGGCATTCGACGCTACGCTTGAGTCGGCGCCGGCCGGCGATGCAACTTCAACGTCGAATGCTCAGTCCGCCGCGTCGCCGAGCGCGGCGGCGAGCCGGTCGCAGAAGGTCTTGACCACCTTCACGCGGGCGAAGCGCTTGTCGTTGCCTTCGACCAGGGTCCAGGGCGCGGCCGAGCTGCTCGTGTACTGCACCATGTCGTTGACGGCCCGTTCGTAGTCGTCCCACTTGTCGCGGTTGCGCCAATCCTCGTCGGTGAGCTTCCAGCGCTTGTAGGGCGTCTTCTCGCGGAGCTTGAAGCGCGCGAGCTGCTCGTCCTTCGTGATGTGGATCCAGTACTTGACCAGGACGATGCCGTGCTCGATGAGCTGGTTCTCGAAGTCGTTGATCTCGGCGTAGGAGCGCCGCCACTCGTCCTCGCTCGCGAAGCCCTCGATGCGCTCGACCAGGACCCGGCCGTACCACGAGCGGTCGAAGATCGTGATATGGCCGGCGCGCGACAGATGGCGCCAGAACCGCCAGAGATAGTGCTGCGCCTTCTCTTCGTCGGTCGGCGCCGCGATTCCGTTGACCTGATAGTTGCGGGCATCCAGCCCCTCGTTGATCCGCCGGATCGCGCCGCCCTTGCCCGCGGCGTCCGGGCCTTCGAACAACAGGATGCTCGAGACCTTCTTCGCCTTCGCGCGCAGGTGCAGGCGATGAAGGCGGGCTTGCAGCTCCACCAGTTG
>JAKSDN010000275.1 GCA_022360075.1 Kiloniellales bacterium
GGCGCGCCCGCGCCCCGAGATAGCAGCCAGCAACGATTGCCCGTCGCAAGAAGCGCTTCGCCCATGACCCTGCCTCCCCTCCTGGCCCTGATGCGGCCCCAGCAATGGGTCAAGAACGCCTTCGTCGCGGCACCCCTGTTCTTCACGCCGCCCGCCTTCACGACGCTCAACCTGCTGGTGGTGCTCGGCGGCATCGTGAGCTTCTCCCTCCTGTCGAGCGCGGTCTACATCGTCAACGACTACATGGACCGCGAGGCGGACCGGGCCCATCCGGCGAAGGCCAAGCGGCCGCTCGCCGCCGGCACGGTCAGTCCAGGCCAGGCCCTGGGCCTGCTGGTCCTGGTGCTGGCCGTCGGCTTCGCCCTCGCCTTCGCCCTGTCGCTGGACTTCGCTCTGGTCGGCGCGCTCTACGTGGCGATCAACCTGGGCTACTCGACCTGGCTCAAGAACTTCGCCATCGTCGACGTGATGCTGATCGGCTTCAGCTTCGTGCTGCGGGTGAAGGCCGGCGCCCATCTGATCGAGATCGAGCCGAGCGCCTGGATCATGATCGTCACCGGCCTGCTGGCCCTCTTCCTGGCGCTGGCCAAGCGGCGCGACGACCTGGTGCGCAGCCTCGACGAGAACCACCGCCGCAGCCTGAACGGCTATTCGCCAGAGTTCCTGGACATCGCGGTCGCCGTGGTGCTCGGCGCCATGCTGGTGGCTTATATGGTCTACACGACGGATCGGCAGGTCATGGCGGCGATGGGCACCGAGCGGCTGTTCTACACCGTGCCCTTCGTGATCGCGGGTATCCTGCGCTATCTTCAGATCACCCTGGTCGAGAAGCGCTCCGGCTCGCCCACCGCCATGGTCATGAGCGACCGCTTTCTGTTGATCACGATCCTGCTCTGGGCGGGGACCTTCGCGGTCCTGATCCATGGCTGAGGCCCCCGGCCGGGCAACCGCATCGCCGAGTCGGGACATCGCCTGGCAGGCGGTCGAGCTGACCGGCTGGGGCCGGACCGCGCGGGCGCGCTCGATCGCCTGCCGGCCGGCAGCCGACGAGGATGTGCTGGCGGCTCTGGCGGCGCCAGACGACGACGGATTTCTGGCCCATGGCGCCGGCCGCAGCTATGGCGATGCCGGCCTGAACGACGGCGGCCGGGCGCTCCTGACGCAGGATCTCGCCGAGCCCGACAGCTTCGATGCCGAGAGCGGCCATCTGGTCTGCAACGCCGGCCGGACGATCGACGCGCTGATGCGCAGCTACCTTCCGCGCGGCTATCTCTGCCCGGTCAGCCCCGGCACCGCCTTCGTCACCCTGGGCGGTGCGCTGGCCAACGACGTCCACGGCAAGAATCACGACCGGGTCGGCAGCTTCGGCGCGCACGTGACCTGGTTCGATCTGGCGCTGCCGTCGGGTGAGGTCCGCCGGGTCTCGCCCGAGGCCGACCCCGAGCTGTTCGCGGCCACCGTCGGCGGGATCGGCCTGACCGGCATCGTCCTCCGCCTCTGCCTGCGCATGATGCCGCTGCCCTCGGCCTGGGTCGTCGTGCGCGAGCGCCGCATGGCCGGCCTCGAAGAGTTCATGGCTGCGCTGGCCGAGGCGCGCGACGGGGCGACCTTCTCGGTCGGCTGGATCGACGCGCTGGCCGGCGGCCGGCGGCTCGGCCGCGGCATCCTGGAGACCGCAGAGTTCCTGGCGGAAGAGCGTCCGCCCATGGCGCCGCGCCGGGTCCGCGACTTCCCCTTCGAGGCGCCTGCGGCGCTGCTCAACCCCCTGTCCATCGGCCTCTTCAACGAGGCCTACTTCCGCCGCGTGCCGGCCGCCGGTCGCGAGCGGGCACGGCCCTTGGATCGCTTCCTCTATCCCCTTGATTCGATCGGCCGGTGGAACCGGCTCTACGGCCGGCGGGGCTTCTACCAGTTCCAGTGCGTGATTCCCGACGCCGAATCCGAGCGCGGCCTCTTGGCCCTGCTCGAGGCGGCGGGGCGGGCCCGGCTCGGGTCGTTCCTGGCGGTGCTCAAGACCCTCGGCGGTGCGGGACCGGGCCATCTCTCCTTCCCGCAGCGCGGCTTCACCCTGGCCCTCGACTTCCCGCGCCGGACCCGCACGCAGGACCTTCTGGCCCGGATGGAGCGGATCGTCTTGGACCATGGCGGCCGCGTCTATCTGGCCAAGGACGCGACCCTCTCGCCCGAGGGGTTTGCGGCGATGTACCCGAAGCTGGATCCGTTCCGCGAGGTCCTGGCCCGGGTCGACCCCGACGCCCGGCTACAGTCCGATATGGCGCGGCGCCTGAAGATCAGGATCTAGGCCGGTCGGCGCGGACTCACGAATTCCAGCAGCCGGCGCTCCAGCATGGCGCCGTAGCGCGCGTAGAAAGCCACGAGCAGGCAGAGGTGGAACGCCGTGATCTGGCCGAGGTAGAAGCGCGGCCAGGACGCCGGGAAGATCAGGGTGCGCAGCACCAGGTAGGCCAGGCTCGCCAGCAGCACGACGTCCTGGGCCTCGGCTCGGCGCAGCGCCTCGGGCAGGCGCGGCACGGCGAACACCCGCCACGGCCGGATACGGCATAGCGCCAGGTAGACCACGGCGAGAAGGGCGATCAGCCAAAGCCACTTGCGGCCGATCAGCTCGCGGACGCCGGCGCCCAGCGTAGCGAGATAGGTCTCGAGCGAGATCGTTATCGCCGCGTCGGCCGGATAGGGCGTCATCTCGATCAGCGCGAAGTGGAAGATGGTCGGCCAGCCGTAGAAGCCGGTCAGCTTCTGGATCGCAAAGGCTGCGGCAAGCGACAGGGTGAGCAGGCCCAGGGCGGCAAGCTTGCGGCCGCTCGGCAAAGGGCGGAACAGCAGGAGCGCGGCCAGGATCGCGTTGAAGACTGCGATGTCGGTGCGCACGAAGACGGCGACCAGAAGGACGCTACAGGCAGCGAGCACGCGCTCTCGCACGAACAGCAGGAAGAACGCGAGGACGCAAAGGGCCAGCATGATGTCGGGTGTCGAGGCGCGGCCCGTGCTCAGGAGCGCCGGATAGAGCATGACCAGTACGGCGCCGAGCGCGGCATAGAGCGGGCTGCTGCGCCGGTAGAGATAGCCGAAGCAGGCCAAGGCGATAAGGGCATAGCAGAGGTTGGAGAGCAAATAGGTCGCGGTGAACTTGTCGAGACCGAGCGATGCCAGGCCCCAGCTCAGGCCCCAATAGAGCGGCCGAATGGCGTAGAAGACGGTCTGCTGCACGAAGGCCCGCGGGTCGGCGTAGACCTGGCGGCGATAATCGATGCTCTCGGTGAGCCGCTCGAAGGTCGCGGCGTCGACCCGCGCGCGCAAGGGTCCATAGACCTCCTCGTGGACTGCGGCATCGTCGGCGGACTTGAGGCGCTCGATGACGCCGAGATAGCCCAGCATGTCCCAGTTGAACGCCGGTTGCAGATGCAGGGCCAGCGTGACGCCCGCGACGACTAGGGCGAATGCAAGCGTGATGAGGCGGGAGGGGAGGGTCATGGGCGGTTGCTCGGAGCCGGTTTGCAGAAAAGCGTTCAGGTTCGAAGTACCGGCCATTGCCGCTCCGTGATTTGTCATTGCCGGGCTTGACCCGGCAATCCATCGGGGTCGGAGTCTCGCTCTCAGATGGATCCTCGGGTCAAGCCCGAGGATGACAACGTCTTTGAGTCCCTCAACACCGACCCAGGTGAGGAACGATCCCTAAGCCTTGCGCATCACGCCCTTGGCGTAATCCTTGACGATTCCCGTCACGCCGCGGCCGAGCACCTCGTCGAGGGCCTCGACCAGGCGGTCGACGTGCTCGCGCTGGGCGATCAACGGCGGCTCGAGGCGCACGACGTTGCGGTTGTATTCGGTGAAGGCGACCAGGACGGCGTGGTCGCGCAGCAGCAGGCTGCCGACGAAGCCGCAGAGGCTCCCCTTCAGCTTGTCGTCGAGCAGGGAGACAATCTGGCGCACGCCGAGCGGCAGGGTCTGGCTGAAGTCGTGGAACTCCAGACCGACCATCAGGCCCTGGCCGCGCACGTCCTTGATCAGGCTCGGATACTTGCCTTGCAGCGACCGCAGGCCATCGAGCAGATGGTCGCCCTGGACGGCCGCGTTCTCGATCAGGCCCTCGTCGTAGAGCAGGTTCAGCATCTCGATCGAGGTGCAGCAGGCCTCGCCCAGGCCGCTGAAGGTCGAGGGCCCGTGGATCAGCGCGGTCTTGGGCGCGCCGTAGGCCTTCATGTAGTGCGGCGTGCGCGCGATCATCGCCGCCATGGCCGCCTTGCCGCCGCCGAGGGCCTTGGCGGTGACGACGATGTCGGGCACCACGTCTTCGTGCTCGAAGGCGAAGAAGCGGCCGGTGCGGCCCATGCCGGACTGCACCTCGTCGGCGATCCAGAGCACTTCGTGGCGGTCGCAGAGCGCGCGCAGGCGCCGCCAGAAACCGTCCGGCGCGGTCACGATGCCGCCGCCGCCCTGGATGGTCTCGAGGATCACGATGCCGACCGTGCGGTCCGTGGCGAAGAGCCGCTCCAGCGCCTCGATATCGCCGAAGGGGACCCGCACGCGGTTGTCGAGCAGGCTGAAGTCGGACTGATAGAAGGCCGAATCGGTGACCGAGAGGGCGCCGCGCGTCTTGCCGTGGAAGGAGTTCTCGGCGAAGGCGACCTTGTGCCGGCCAGCACCCTGGACCCGCTCGGCGAGCTTCAAGCCGGCCTCGACGGCTTCGGAGCCGGTCGAGCCGAGGAAGACCATGTCGAGATCGCCGGGCGCGATGGCGG
This sequence comes from Kiloniellales bacterium, assembly GCA_022360075.1. Next base: position 4,761 of record JAKSDN010000275.1, read on the forward strand.
CCAGGTTGTGGGCCAGCGCCGTCGCGTACTGCGACATGAAGGCCATGGCGATCTCGTGGCGCTGCTCCTTCTGGAAGCGGCGGCGCACCTCGACGATGCGCGGGTGGTTGTGGCCCGGCCCGACGGCGCCGAAGCCGCCGAAGAAGTCGAGGATCTCGCGGCCCTTGCGGTCGCGGTAGTAGAGGCCCTCGGCCGAATCGATCAGCACCTCGTGGAAGCCGAGCAGCTTCATGAAGTGGTACTGGCCGGGGTTCAGGTGCTTGCGGAACAGCTCGCCGGTGGCTTCGACCTCCAGGGCCTTGGCCTGCTCGACCGTGATCAGGTCGGGCACCGGCAGGCTGTTGCTGAGCTTGGCGCTGCTCACGGCGCGGGCGCCCCGGCGGCTTCGGCCGCGCCGGCCGGCATGCCCTTGTACTCGCGGTAGGCGGCGTGAAGCATCTCGTCATCCCGGTAGCGTGGCTGCCAGCCGAGCTCGCGCTCGGCCCGCGAGACGTCGACGATACAGGACTCGTCGGCGATCAGGTACTGCTCGGGGTCCATCAGGGGCATGCCGATCCAATCGAGCAGGCCGAGCGTGCGCTTGACCGCCCAGGCCGGCGTGTGCAGCAGGAAAGAGCGGCTGCCCGCCTCTTTGATCAGGCCGGACAGCAGCGCGTTGACCGAGGGCGGATCGACCGAGCCCAGGTTGTAGGCGCTGTTCGGCAGGCCCTTGTCGGCGGCCGCGACGCAGGCGCTCGCGCAGTCGAAGACCGAGATGAACTGATAGGCGTTGGTGCCGTCGCCGATGATCGGCACCGGCAGGTTGCGCTCGATCAGCTTGAACAGCTTGACCAGGATGCCCAGGCGGCCGGGGCCGATGATCAGGCGCGGCCGGAAGATCGGGATGTTCATCCCCTTCTCGCGGTAGGCCTCGCAGAGCTTCTCGGAGGCGAACTTGCTTTCGCCGTAGGGGCCGAGCGGCGCGCGCGGATGGTCCTCGTCCTTGGGCACCGTCTGGGTCGGGCCGTAGACCATGTCGGTCGTGAAGTAGACCATGCGCGTGCAGCCCTTGGCGTGCAGGTGCTTCAGCAGGGTCTCGGTGCCCCGGTAGTTCACGGACATGAAGTACTCTTCGCGCTGCCGGCGCGGCATGATCGGCATCAGCATGCGCGCGGCCAGGTGATAGACCACGTCGTCGGGCCCGACCGGCAGGGCGGCCACCTGGTCCGGCTCGCGCAGGTCGAGCGGGATGAACTCGGCCTGGCGGTAGATCGGCAGGTCGCTCTTGTGCAGGCTCGCGATCACGACCTCGTCGCCGCGCGCGAGCAGGTCCTTGGCGAGATGCCGTCCGACGAAGCCGTCGCCGCCGATGATGATGTGCCTCATGATCTCGTCAGTCCCCTATCCCGTCAGCTTTGGGCGATCAGGATCGTGCCGACGCAGATGAAGCCGATGCCGGCCACGCGTATCCAGTTCAGGTCCTCCTGGAAGACGAAGTAGGCGTAAACCGCCACCACCACGTAGGCGAGGCTAAGGAAGGGATAGGCGAAGCTCAGCTCGACCCGCGAGAGCACCAGCAGGTGCGAGGCCATGGAGATGACGAAGGTCGCCAGGCCCAGCATGACGTAGGGGTTGAAGGCGATGCGCGGCGCCGCCCCGACGATGCCCGAGGTGCTGAAGTCGAAGCTGCCGAGGCTCAGCATGCCCTTCTTGAGCATGATCTGTGCCGCCGCGTTGGTCAGCACCGTAAAGAGTATCAATGGTACGTACTTGACCATGTCCTGCCGCCCCTGCGGCGCCCGTCCTGGCGCCCGGCCCGCGATGGGTAACAGAGATATGTGCCGGCGACAATGAAGCGCCGGTTAATCCCGTTCACCAATGAGTGTCGGTTGGCGCAGGCCCGGTGGGCCTCAGTAGCAATCGAGCAGGGGGCGGATCTGGCCCACGCGCTTGGCGATGGTCCCGGCGCGGCGCTGCAGACGCTGCGTGGGCTTGGCTGCCGAGCGCTTGCGTGGGCTGGGCAGCACGCCGGCCAGGAGCGCGGCCTCGCGCTTCGTCACGGCCTTGGCCGGCTTGCCGTAGTAGTGGCGGGCCGCCGCCTCGGCGCCGTAGACGCCCGAGGACCACTCGGCGACGTTCAAATAGACCTCGATGATGCGTTCCTTGCTCCAGAGCAGCTCCAGCAGCCCGGTCAGATAGGCCTCGATGCCCTTGCGCAAGAAGCTGCGCCCCGGCCAGAGGAAGAGGTTCTTGGCGGTCTGCATGGAGATGGTGCTGGCGCCGCGCAGCCGCTCGCCGTCCTGGTAGTCGGCGATGGCGGTCTCGATCGCCTCCCAGTCGAAGCCCCGGTGCTGGCAGAAAGTGTTGTCTTCCGACGCGATCACGGCGGCCGGCAGATGGGGCGAGATCTCCGACAAGGGCATCCAGGACTTGTCCAGATCCTCGCCCTCGAAAAGGCGGATCACCATCAGCGGTGTGATCGGCGGCGGCACGACGCGGTAGAGCAGGATGATCGACACCGGCAGCCCGAGGACGAGCAGAAGCGCGATCAGCGCGATCTTGCGCCAGCGGAATCGCTTCGGCCTTCGCGAGGGCCCCATCGTCGGCGCTTGTCCTTCTCCTGCAGGCGCTGGTTCGCCGCCGCTTCCCGATCCCCGCCTTAGCCGGCCGTGTCGATCAAGACAAGCGTCCAACGACCGCGCCTCGGGCGAAGCGGGCCGCTGATGCCACTGCGCCGTGGCATCGCTCAGCCACAAGGGGCAAGCTGTCGCTCCACCCGAGTGACCGCGCGGCGCGGCAAGGAGCGAGAAACATGAACGAAGCGATCAATCCCAAGACCCTGCACGAACCTCTGGGGCTTTACTCCCACACCATGAAGATCGCGCCCAACGCCGAATGGCTGGCGATTGCGGGCCAGGTCGGGATGAACGCGAAGGGCCGGGTCGCCGACGGCGTGGGGCGGCAGGCCGAGCAGGCCTACCGGAACATCCTCGCCTGCCTGCGGGCCCACAAGATGACGAAAGAGCATCTCGTCAAGCTCACGATCTATCTGACGGATGCCCGCAGCGTCGAGGCGGCGCGCGCGGCCAGGCGCAAGGTCCTGGGCGACGCGGTGCTGCCGCCCTCCACCCTGGTGATCATCGACGGCCTGGCCGCCCCGGAGTTCCTGGTCGAGATCGAGGCCTGGGCCGCGAAGTCCTGAGCGCGGATCGGCGCTAGACGGCGATTCTGAAGTAGGCGGGCTCTTCGGAGTAGAGCGGCGGCGTGGCGCCGATGCGGCGATAAGCGTCGCTGCCCATCGCCGGACCGTCGCGATGTCCGGAGAGGTCGACGACCGCCTCCGGAACGCCCGGATCCTGGGCGATGAGCTGGGCCATGAAAAGGCTCGATGGCTCGAAGGCCGCCGCGAGGCGGCCATCGGCCGTTCGGCTCGTGACGTCACTGGGCGCTCGCCTCGGCTTCGGCGCTGAATCGGGCGCGCCTTGCGGCTCGGCTTCGCCCTCGGGCCGCAGTGGCCGGCCGTAAGACCGCTGAAGCTGGCGGCCGGCTTCGGAGGTTCGCTCGACCGGCAGCACCCGCGCGATCCGCTCGCCCCCCGCCTCGGCCGGCGCTATGGGAGCGAAGCCGGCTGCGGCCTGTGCCTGAGGGGAAACTAGGATTTGCGTAATAGTCATGCGTGGGGCTCGTCCCGATAATCCGAGAATATATATAAAAATCGAGACAATTTTCAAGTTAAATCCCCAATGTTCTCTGAGGTCTTGGTAAATTCATTAACCATTTCCGTTAATTATTTAAATGCTTGAGTTCTCACACAAGCGTCTTGTGGAAGAGCCAACGAGCGCATGGCCTTAGCACCTACCGAGAGCGGCGGCGAGGCGGCGATTTCAGCCTTTGTTAAGGGGCGCTAACTAGGCTTCAGGATGCGGTCGCAACGCTCGGCACTGGATGATCGCTGGATGGCGCTCACGTAGAGCGCGTGGACTTCAGGTAGGAGACAGGCGACGGTGCAGATTTCCGTCGACAAGGACGGCGCGTTCGCCGAGCTCTCGCGGCTGAGGGCCGCGATCGACGCTTCGGGGGACGTGATTTACGACTGGGACCTCGCGACCGGTTCGATCGCATGGAGCGGTCGGGCCGAAGCGCTTTTCGATCCCGAAGAGAGTTTCCTGCCGCAGGACGCCGAGGACTTCCATACGCGGATCAACCCGGTGGATCTGCCGCGCCGCATGCACGCGCTTTCCGAACATCTCTCGAGCGGCGCGATCTACGACTGCGAGTATCGCATCCGCGTGGGCTCGGGCGCCTTCCAATGGGTGCACGACCGCGGCAAGGTCACCTTTTCCGCGAGCGGAACGCCCAGCCGGGTTTTCGGCCTTCTGCGCCTGGTGACCCAGCGCAAGGAGCACGAGGCGCGGCTCGAACACCTGGCGAACTTCGACGAGCTCACCGGGCACTTCAACAAGGAGCGCCTGCGCGAGGCCCTGGACCACGCCGTCGAGCAGGGCCTGCGCTTCGGCCGGACCGGCGCCTTCCTGGTGGTCGGGCTCGACCAGATGGGCATGGTCAACACGGCCTACGGCTACGAAGCCGGCGACACGGTGCTCGTCACCGTCGGTCAGCGCCTCGACCGTTGCCTGCGGGCGAGCGACATCGTCGGCCGGATCGGCAGCGACCGCTTCGGCATCGTGCTGAGCTGCTGCGACGACGAGGAAGCATCGCGCGCGGCCGAGCGCATTCTCACCACGGTGCGCACCACGCCGGTCGACCTCGGCGAGCGCCGCGTCGGCGTGACGGCCTCGGTCTCGATCGTGCTCTTCCCGCAGCACGCCAAGACCGCGGTCGACGTAATGACCAAGGCCGAAGGCGCCCTGCTTCAGGCCAAGACAGCCGGGCGCGACTGCATCATCGTCTACGAGATGTCCGAAGAGCAGCGCCGGGTTTATCGCGACAGCATGGACATCGGCGAGCAGGTCAAGCGCGCCTTGCAGGAGGACCGCCTGACCTTCGCCTATCAGCCGGTGGTCGATGCCAAGACCGAGGCGGTCGCCTTCTTCGAGTGCCTCCTGCGCATGCGCGGAACCGACGGCGAGCTCGTGCCGGCCGGCCGCTTCATACCCGCCGTCGAGCAACTCGGGCTGATGCGGACCATCGATCGCCGCGTGCTGGACCTCGCGGTGCGGGATCTGGAGGCCAATCCGGAGATCACGCTGGCGATCAACATCTCCGGCCTGACCGCGGCCGATCGCGCCTGGCTGCGCGCGCTGACAGCGCGCCTCAAGGGCCGGCGCGACCTCGCCAAGCGCCTGATCGTGGAGATCACCGAGACGGCGGCGCTGCACGACATCGAGGACTCGGCGCGCTTCGTCTCAGCGGTCCGCGCGCTCGGCTGCCAGGTCGCCGTCGACGACTTCGGGGCCGGCTACACGACCTTCAAGCACCTGAAGTCCCTCACCGTCGACGTCGTCAAGATCGACGGCTCCTTCGTCCGCGACATCAGCAAATCATCCGAGAACCAGATCTTCATCCGCAACCTGCTCAGCCTGGCCGAGACCTTCGGCCTGGCGACGGTCGCGGAGTTCGTCGAGACCGCCGAGGACGCCGAGTATCTGGCGGGCGAGGGCGTGGACTACCTGCAGGGCTACTTCTTCGGCAAGCCGATGGACCGGCTGACCTACGACAAGGCGGACGCGCCATCGGAGAGGAAGGCTGCCACCGGCTTCTGAGCGCGGTGCCGACCGAAAACGAGGGCGCTGCGCCCTACCGTTTTTCCTTGCTCAGCTCGTTGAGCTGCTTCTGTAGATCGTCGACCTGCTGCTTGAGCCTGGCCAGGGTCTCGCCGTTTGAGCCCTCGGCCTCGCGCTCCGCGTTGCGCTCGACGCCGTCGGGCTTGTCGGCGCCGAAGGGCGAGAACATGCGCATGGCATTTTCGAACAGCGCCATGTTCTGCTTGCCGAGCTCTTCCATGTTGCCGGTCGGGAACATGCCGCCGAAGGTGTCTTGCATGGACTGGCGCATCCGCTCCTGATTGGCGGCGAAGCTCGTCATCATCTGCTCGAGATAGCGCGGCACCATCCACTGCATGTTGTCGCCGTAGAAGCTGATCAACTGGCGCAGGAAGTTGATCGGCAGCAGGTTGGTGCCCTTGGCCTCCTCCTCGACGATGATCTGGGTCAGCACCGAGCGGGTGATGTCTTCGCCGGTCTTGGCGTCGTAGACCACGAACTCGATGCCCTCCTTCACCATCTGACAGAGGTGATCGAGGGTCACGTAGCTGCTGGTCGCCGTATTGTAGAGGCGCCGATTGGCGTACTTCTTGATCGTGATCGGCCCTGAGCTCTTGCCCGACTGCTTTTCGGCCACTGCTTGTGCCTTACCGTGGTTTCTTTCTTCGCCAGGCCAGCCTAGCACCCCGCTGACCGCCCCTGTCCAGGTCTTTTTTGCGGCGCATCACGTCATGCCGCGGCGCGGCGGTCGAAGATGGCGTTGGCGCTTCGGCTCGATCCGTGGCCGCTTCCCGGCCGAGAGTCGGGGCTCGCTAGTCTTCCCATGGGAGCGCCGATATACTCCGGCCGTGATGTCGGATCAGGCGGATTTGGAGGCGTTGGCGCGGCGCTACCTGGACCTTTGGCAGGACCAGGTCTCCGCGCTCGCCGA
>JAKSDN010000603.1 GCA_022360075.1 Kiloniellales bacterium
GGCTGACCGACAGGCAGCGCAGGCATGCGGCAAGCCGTCAGGCCGTCGCCGCCACGCTCTTCGCCGATCACGATGTGCGCGCCGATCCGCACGGGCTGCATCTCTGGCTCACGCTGCCCTCCGATTGGTCCGCTTCTACCTTCCAGGCCGAAGCGACGACGCGCGGTGTGCAGATCGTTGACGGTGCCGCCTTCGCCGCCGATCCCGGCGCGCGACCTAATGGCGTCCGGTTATGCCTCAGCCATGAACCGGATCAGAACCGTTTGGTCCAGGGACTCGAGACGCTGCGGACGATTTTGGCGGAGAGACCAGCGGACTCCTCGCTGGTGCTCTAGGTTCCTGAGAGCGTTCATCCCGCATGGCCCACCATCAGGCCGCTCAGCGGGCATTGCGGTCTTGCCATTTCTTGCCGAAGGCGCAGCGCAGATCGACGCATACTTCTAGTGCCAAGCGGTGTTGAGAGTGACTGATGATGACAGGCTTCGTCATTGCGAGCGGAGCGAAGCAATCTAGCTGGCTGACACCTGCTCGGTGGCTCTGTATTGCCCAGCGGCGCCGAGGGGCTGGCTCACGCCAGCTCGCAATGACGGCCGAAGGATTGATTCAACTCAATACAGCTCGGTGTAAGCTGACCAAGGACGGCTCATGGCAAGGCTCGTTGTAAACCTCGACACCCTATGCCTCCGTGCCCTACTCCGCCGCCTGCGCCGCCGCCCGCCGTCCGTTCAGCCACTTGAACAGCCAGCCCCGCGGCTCCTCCACGCCCGAGATCAAGTAGCTCAGCGTGTACTCGTTGTTCATCGTGGCGTCGAGGTGGTGGAAGGCGCGCGGGCTGCCGCAGAACAGGATTTGGTCGCCGGGGCGCACCGGCGTTTCAAGGTCAGGCATGACTTGCGTCTGTTCGCCCGACTGCAGGACCAGGGGCACGCAGGCCAAGCGGCGTTCGCGGCCGACCGGGTCGGCGACCAGGTGGCCCAGGGTGACGCGGCGGCCGGTCTTCAGCATGCGCAGCACGGCCGCGCTCCTGGCGGCGCAGATGTCGAGCGTCCAGACCCGCGGCTGCGTGCCGCCGACCTCGCGCAGCAGATAGGCGATCACCTTATCCAGGTCGGGCCCTTCCGCCGGCTCGCGCAGGCTCTCGAACAGCGGCTTCATCAGCGGCGCGATCAGTAGGAAGAGAATGCGCCGGGCACTGACCAGGCTCGGCATCATGATGAAGTCGGCCTGGGCGGCCTGGAACACGACCTGGTTGCGATAGCGGTTCTGGCGCACGACGGCGAAGATCTCGGGATTGAGCGCCCGGGCGTTGAGCAGGATGCTGAGGTTGTCGGAATCGCTGTTGGTGCCGGCGACCATGCCGGCGGCCTCCTTGACGTCGGCCTTCTGCAGGTTTTCCTGGTTGGCGCGGCCGACGATCAGGTTGGGCAGGCCCTGGTCCTGCGGGCCCGGGTCGGGCTCGATCATCGCCGTGGCGATGCCTTCGGCCTCCAGAGTCTCGCGGATCCAGTGTCCCATGCGGCCGAAACCGCAGAGGATCCAGCGCCCGTGCGGCGGCCGCGGCACATGCTCCAGGGTCGCGCCCGGGGTGCCGGCGAGCCACTGGTTGAGCGTGTGCAGCGCCGGATTGCCGATGGTCGCGCCCAGGTACTTCGCATAGGTCTGGAAGGGATCGATGATGTGCACGTTCTCGCCGAGGGTCGAGAGCGTGTCCTCGTAGACCGGACTGGTCGACTGGGTGATCACCCAGGCTTCGGGATTGAGCAGGCGCGCAGTGACCGAGATCTTGAGGTTGACCGCCTCGTCCTGGCTGAGCGCGACCACGGCCTTGCAGTTCGGCTTCAGCAGGCCGGCCTCGATCAGGTGCTCGGGCACGCGCGCGTCGGCGCAGAGCCCGGCGACCTCGGTGCGGTAGTCGCGCAGGGTCACGGTTTTGATGCGCTCGGGATTGCGGTCGACCACGATCACGGTGAGGCCGGCATCGCTGAGGCCGCGGGTCAGCAGCGCGCCCGTGTTGCCGAAGCCGCAGACGATGCAGAAGGGCTCGGAGATGCGCGCCACGTGCTTGGCGAAGCGCCGCTCGGCGACCGACTGCTGGAAGTCGGCGTTCTGCACCAGGCCGACGATCGAGCCGAGGGCGTAGAACCAGGCAATCACCCCGGCGTAGAGCGAGACGATGCCCCACATGCGCTGCGCCTCGGTGAAGGCGTAGGGCAGCTCGCCGAAGCCGGTCGTGGTGACGGTGTAGGTCAGGAAGTAGAAGGCGTGGAAGAAGCTCAGGTTGCGCTCGTTGCCCGCCGCGTCGACCCCGGGGATCAGGATCCAGCCGACCATGGAGGCGGCATAGACGAAGATCAGCACCATCAGCGGCCGGCGCATGTAGCGCAGGACGATGTAGCTGACCCGGCTCGACTTCGGCGGTTTCATCCCTCCCCTTTCGCGCTACTCCCGCTTAAAGTCTGACTCGAAATGAAACCTGCGAGATGAAAGAGTTACTGAACTTCACCTGTCATCACCGGGCTTGACCCGGTGATCCAGAGTGGCGCCTGGTTCAAACGATGACTGGATTGCCGGATCAAGCCCGGCAATGACAAGTGAGATTGTTCCTTGCTCCAAGCTCTCGTTCTGAGAACGAACATCATCGAGCAGCCTACTAGCGTCGCAGCATCAGCGTCTCGGTCACGACCATGGCGACCGAGATGATGTTGGCGACCAGCGCGCCGCCCGAGAGCGAGACGATGCTTGCCATCACGCCGGGTGTCAGGCCCGTGTCGGAAACATGCACCGCGATCGCCCAGGTGATGGCGGCCGCCACGAGCTGGAGATCGGCGACCAGGCTCGTCGCCAGCAGGACCGCGCCGATCTGCGAGCGGTCGCCGAGCTTCAGGCCGGTGGCGATCAGGTTCACGACGATGACCAGGAACAGCTCGACGATGCCGTGATGGGCGGGGTTGTCGATCTCGCCCAGGAAGAACCCGAAGTTCAGGGTCAGCGCCAGGACGATGAAGAAGCCGAAGATGACCTTCTCGAGATTCATGCCGCCTCTGCCTCCCCCGCCTATTGTTCGACGCGTTTCGCGCTGGCTTGCGGCGATGAGGAGGATAGCACCTCGACGGGTCGGGGCCTAACCGCGGATGAGGCCGCCTTTGTGGGCGGAGCGACGCTGTCCGGTCCGTAACCACAGAGCGGTGGCACTGGATTGCCGCGCCAGCTCGTGCCGGCTCGCAATGACGACCGAAAGCAGGAATCTATCGAAGCAGGCCGGAGCTAGGGCGCCCCTAGCTCACGCCGCCTGGAGCTGCTCCTCGAAGAGCGTGCGCAGCTCGCGGGCGCGCACCACGCAGGCCGCGAGCTCCGACCAGTAGCGCGGCTTGATCTCCAGCATCATGATCGTCCCAGGCTGCGGGCGCAGGCTCGGGAACAGCGTATCCCAGTCCATCTCGCCCCAGCCGAGCGGCAGATGCAGGTCGCCCAGGCCGTAGGCCAAGTCCTCGGACTCGACGAAAGTCCAGACGGTCTTGGGCGTGCCGAAGCAGTCGTGCACATGGAAATGGCCGACCTGCGGCGCCAGGGCGCGGCAGGCCGCCATGTAGTCGAGATCCAGTAGATTGGTTTGGATGCGGGCGTGACCGAAGTCGAGCGTCGCGGCGACGTTGGGATGATCGAGCCGGGCGATTTCCTGTCCGAGCTTGGCCGGGTCGGCCGTGTAGTGGTCCTGGCCATAGACGAAGACGTTCTCGACGCAGAGCCGGATGCCGTGGTCGTTGGCGAACTCGCCCATCTCGTCGAGCGCTTCGCGCTCGATCGCGTGCAGGCGCTCGTGCTCGGCTGCGGTGGTCGCCTTGACGACGCCGGTGTGCAGGACCATCAGCTCGGCGGCGAGCTCCGCCGTCACCTCGACGAAAGCGCGGCAAACCTGCTTGTGCAGCTCGAGATGGCGCCAGTCCATGAAGTTGATCGCGATCGGCCCATGCACCGTGTAGCCGAGCCCGAAGCCGGCGATCAGCGCCTGCGCCCGCCTCAGCTTGTCCGGCAGGATGCGCCCGCCGGCAACGATGTCCTCGCTGCAGAGCGAAAGCTCGACGTAGTCGACCCCCAAGGAGGCCGCGCGGTCCAGGAAGTCGGGCAGCGCCTCCATGTTGGGCGAGCCGCCCATGGTGCTGACTCCGACCCCCTTGATCAGGGATGGCGTGGTCATGGCAGTGATTCCTCGTCGCCGGGGAAGTGCGCGCGCCCCGGCCTGCAACGCGCCTTGTCTTCGCCAACTGTCGAAGCGGAGCACAGCGTTAGCGTGAGTCGGTGACAGCCAGATTGCGCTCAAAGGAAGCAATCGTGACGATATCCGTGAACGAAC
>JAKSDN010000055.1 GCA_022360075.1 Kiloniellales bacterium
ATCGACTTCCATCGTCCCAACGCGACGGACCAGTTCCGCGAGATCACGAAGGCGCGCCTGGCCTTCACCTGGATGGAGGCCCAGGCCTCGAGCACGCCGATCTTCGTTCAGATCAAGAAGCAGGCGGAGCTGATCGAGAGCTTTCTCGGCCGCGAGGGCTGGGGCTTCGGTGTCGAGCGCTGCCTCTACGAGCTCACGGATTCCTGGCCCTGCCAGAGCCCGATCCTCGAGAGATTTCTCGTCTGCGAGATCGACCAGCTCCTGCCGGCCCTCGACAAGCTGGCGAGCGAAGGGCCGCCGGACTTCAGCCCGGTCGACCCGCATATCGCCGCCTTCTGCGCTGTCCTTCTGAAAAATCAGGCCGAGCAGCCGCTGGGCGAGCTCGACTCCACGGACGCGGCCACGCATCGCATCGGGGTGCTGCGGCTCCTGTCGTTGGTGCAACGCGCGGCGAACCGGCAGCCGGCGCCGGCGACGGCGCGCTGGCTCGCGCGGCTCATGTCGCCGGTGATCGAGACCTTCCACAACAGGCCCTACCGAGCGAAGCTCGCCGCGAAGCTCGAGGAAGTCTCGAAGGAGGGCGACCTTTCCCGGCTGCTTTCCCTCGTCGACAATCAGAAGGCGCGCGACCAGGACCGGGAGGGTTTCCAGCGCGCCAAAGCGATGTTCGAGCATGCAGGAAAGGAGATCCGCTGGCTCGAGCAGGGCGGGCTGACGTCGAAGGATCAGGTTATGAAGGGCAGCCGCTACGCGGCGGCCCTGACGACGTCGGTCGTCTCCGGCCTGACGCTCCTGGTTCTGACCTTCGCATTCGTGTTCTAGGCGGGCGCGTGATGTTCGAGCCCCCTTTACCGCCCTTACCGAAGAGCCTTTAGGCGCGGAGCGGTCGTGGCTCAGCAGACGGCAAAAAGAGGCGCCGCCGGTTCCGGGAAAGGCAAGGGGATGCCTCTTCCGGCGAAGCTCTTTCTCATCGCCAGCTCCATGCCCCTCGTGGCGGTGCTCATCCCGAGCTGCATCGTCATCGGCATCGGCATGGTGCCGACCCTGGTCGGCCATCTCTTCGCCCGGCGAGATCGCCACTTCGCGCTTTGCGTGGGCCTGGCCAACGGCTGCGGTGTGTTGCCCGGCCTGGGCGATCTCTGGACCAGCGGCCACAATGTCGCTGCGGCCTGGAGTGTCGCGCTCGATCCGCAGTTCTGGCTCTTCGCCTCTTCTGGTGCGGCGGTCGGCTGGTTCATCTACATGGCGATGCCGCCGATCATCGCGGTCTACTACACGATCGCCAGCGATGCCCGGATTCGCCATCTGATGCAGCGCCGCAAGCTGCTGATCGAGACCTGGGGCGAGGAGATCGACAGCGGCCCGGCGGAGACCGCGGGGGCCGAGCCCTCCGACGGGGCGGAGACGCAGGGCTGACCGAAGTCAGGGGCTTTCGACGCCCGCTCGAAGCCGCTGCCGCAGAACGATCAGGTAGAAGAGGACGAAGAGGAAGAAGTAGAACTCCTGAACTTCGCTGGCGCGCTGGAACAGGATGCTGCTATGGTCCAGGGCCTCGGCGACACGCTCGGTCGCGCGGCTCAGCTCCGCAAGTACGGCGCTCGGCAGGGTCAGGAAGGGCGGCAGGATGATGCCGAACGCGTGGCGGCGCAATGCCGGCCGCCAGAGGGCGGCCAGGGGGATCACGATGCCGCCCACGATTACGCCGAGTTCGAGCAGCAGGCGCGGCTTCTGGTCGAGCCAGGCGCTGACGTTGTGCAGATTGGTCTCCTGCTGATCGTTGATCTTCTGCCAGCCCTCGGGCGTCGCCCAGCCGAAGAAGTGCTGACCCCAGCTCGCCTCCTCGCCGGCGATGTAGAAGCAGGCCAAGGCGGCGAAGCCGACCCAAAGACGCAACCAGCCGCGCCCGCTGAAGTCGGTCTTGATCAGGATCTGCAGCGCGAGCA
>JAKSDN010000242.1 GCA_022360075.1 Kiloniellales bacterium
CCGCTTGGGCGTCGACGCCGGAGGAACCTTCACCGATTTCGTGCTGGCCGACGAGGGCGGCGCGGTGCGCCTGCACAAGACGCCTTCGACGCCCGACGACCCGACCAAGGCGATCGGCGCCGGCCTCGGCCTGATCGCCGATGATCTCGGCGTCGCCGCCGGTGACGTGATCTCGCAGTGCGATCTCTGCATCAATGGCACGACCGTGGGCTTGAACGCGCTCATCCAGCACAAGGGCGCCAAGGTCGGCCTGATCTGCACCAAGGGCCACGAGGACTCGATCGAGATCCGCCTCGGTCACAAGGAGGACGGCTACCGCTACGATGCCGAATACCCGCCGGCCGTCATGCTGGTGCCGCGCTACCTGCGCCACGGGGTCGACGAGCGGGTGATCTCCAACGGCGAGATCCGCACGCCCCTGAACGAAGACGAGGTGCGCGAGGCTTGCGAAGCTCTGCTGCGCGAGGGCGTCGACGGCGTTGCGATCTCCTTCGTCTGGTCGGTGCTGAACAACAAGCACGAGCGCCGCGCCGCCGAGATCGTGCGCGAGATGATGCCCGACGCCTTTCTCACCGTGGGCAGCGAGCTCTACCCCCAGGTCCGCGAATACACCCGCACCTCGACGGCGGTGACGAACGCCTATCTCGGCCCGATCATGAAGAGCTACGTCGAATCGATCGACCGCTACTTCGCCGACCTGGGCGCGAAGTATCCGGTGCGCTACTTCCAGTCCAACGGTGGGCTCGCGATCGGCCAGGCCATGACCGACCGCTCGGTCTATGCGATCAACTCCGGCCCGGCCTCGGCGCCCCAGGCCGGGCTCTTCGTGACCGAGGCCTTCGGCCACAAGAATGTCATCACCGTCGACATGGGCGGCACCTCCTTCGACATCACGCTGACCAAGGAGGGCGCGACCAACATCAACAAGAACATCGACTTCCTGCGTTACCGCATCGGCGTGCCGATGATCCAGGTCGAGACCCTGGGCGCCGGGGGCGGCTCGATCGGCTGGATCGACGAGCTCGGCCTCCTGCAGGTCGGCCCGCAGAGCGCCGGCGCCGATCCCGGCCCGGCCTGCTACGGCCAGGGCGGCGAGGAGCCGACCGTCACCGACTCGAACCTGGTCCTCGGCTATCTGAACCCGGAAGCCCTGCTCGGCGGGCGCATGTCGATCGACAAGGCGCGCTCGCTGGAGGCGCTGCGCACCAAGGTCGCCGAGCCGCTCGGCATCTCGGTCGAGCGGGCGGCCTATGGCATGTTCACGATCGTCAACAACAACATGGTCAACGGCATCCGCCGCGTGTCGGTCGAGCGCGGCTACGATCCGCGCGACTTCGTGCTGGTCGGCGCCGGCGGCGCGGCGGGGGCGCACATCACGGCGCTGGCCCGCGAGATGGGCATCGACAAGGTCTTCGTGCCCAAGCTCGCCTCGGGCCTCTGCGCCTTCGGGCAGATCATCTCCGACGTCAAGTACAACTACATGGCCACCAGCCCGCTGCGGCTCGAGGGCGCGGAGAACTGCACGAAGATCAACGACCTCTTCCATGAGATCGAGGCCAAGGGCGCGGAACACTTGCAGTCCGACGGCTTCGAGAAGGATCGGATCGCCGTCAAGCGCAGCATGGACATGCGCTACGTCGGTCAGGTTCACGAATGCACGGTCGACATCGGCCTGTTCGACATCAGCGAAGCGACGCTCGATCAGGTCAAGGAGGCCTTCCATCAGCGCCACGAGCAGCTCTACACCTATTCGGAGCCGCATAGCGCGGTGGAGGTGGTCAACATCGAGAGCACGCTCTACGGCCTGGTCGACAAGCCGAAGCCGCCGCGTCTGGCCACCGGCGGCGACCCGAAGGACGCGATCAAGACACGGCGGCCGATGATCTTCGCGGCCGACGGCACGGCGACGGAAGGCATCGTCTACGACGGCGCGAAGCTGGGCGAGGGGGCCGAGATCGCCGGCCCGGCGGTGGTCGAGGAGGAGACCACGACCATCGTCATCGAGCCGGGCTGGCGCGCCGTGCTGCACGAAAGCGGCAGCTACGTTCTGAGTCAGGACGGCTGATCCGGTTTCTTCTCGGTCCGGAGCGCTGTCGCTTGCGGGCTTTTTCTCTGGCTCCGCTGCGCGGAGCGCCCCCCTCCCAACCCTCCCCCTCCAGGGGGGGAGGGCTTTAACGTCTCGTACCGACTCATGAATTTTTGCCTCCCCCCTTGAGGGGGAGGTCGGCGCGACGCGCCGGGTGGGGGGCGTCCGCGGAGCGGACCAAGAAAAAGCAGGTTCTCCCGCGTATCGAAGAAGGCGCTACCAGGCGGTCCAGCCGCCGTCGACGCCGATCGTCTGGCCGTGCACCTGGTTCGAATCCTCCGATGCCAGGAAGACGGCGCAGCCCACCATGTCGGTGGGGTCGAGGAAGGCCCGGCCGCTCGGCGTGCGGCGCTGCATGGCCTCGCAGTGGGCCGGGTCGGCGCGCAGCGCCTCGTTCATCGGCGTCGCCACGTTGCCGGGCGCGAGCCCGTTGACGTTGATGCCGGAAGGCGCGAGCTCGACGCAGAGCGACTTGGTCATGAGATTGAGCCCGCCCTTGGTCACGCAATAGGCCGTGGATTGCGGAAAGGCGCCGGTGCCGGCGATCGAGGAGATGTTGATGATCTTGCCCCGGCGCTTGGCCTTCATGTGCGGGGCGACGGCCTTGCTGAGGAAGAACACGGCCTTCAGGTTGAGCCCCATCATGCGGTCCCAGGACTCCTCGCTGGTCTCCTCGATCGGCGTCGGCAGAAAAAGGGACGCGTTGTTGACCAGGATGTCGACCGTGCCGAAGCGCTCGATCACCGCCGCGACCATGGCGTCGATCTGATCGAGCTGGGTGATGTCGGCCGGGAAAGCGGCCGCGGCGCCGCCGGCGCCCTCGATCTCGCGCACCACGGCCTGGGCTCGCTCAGGGTGGGCGTGGTTGACGATGGCGAGCTGCGCGCCCTCCGCGCCGAAGCGGCGCGCGATCGCGGCGCCGATGCCCTGGCTGCCGCCGGTGACGATGGCGACCTTTCCCTGCAGTCTCACGATCCGCTCCCCCGTTGCCGCGAGCCGGCAGGCTATTCCGCCGCCTCGCCGGTGTGTTGCTGGAGAAATGCCCCCGCGGTCAGGATGTCGCTCTCCATGGCGATGCGCGCGGCCGGGCCGTCGCTGCGTTTCAGGGCTTCGAGGACGGCGACATGGTGGTCGGTCAGCGACGCGACGAGCTTGATGTCGGAGAACAGGTAGTTCAGGGAGGGGCCGATCTGGGTCCAGAGGCCTTCGATGATCTGCAGCAGGACCGGCGACCTTGCGGCTCGGTAGACCGTGAAGTGGAAGCTCTCGTTCTGCGATAGGTAGGACTTGCTGTCCTGCCGGTTGATCGCCTTGACCATCGCCTCGTTGGCGCGCTCGAGCTTGCGGATCTCCTCGGCCGTGATGTGGGCGGCCGCCTTTTCGGCGGCGATGCCTTCGATCGAGGCCCGGACATCCTTCAAGTCGAGGAACTTCTCGCGGGTCATCGTGGGCACGCGATAGGAGCGGTTGGGTACGCCCTCCAGCGCGTGCTCGGCGAGAAGCTGCTGCAGGGCCTCACGTACGGGTGTCGGGCTGGTGCCGAATGCCTCGGCGAGACCACGTACGGTCAAGGCTTGCCCCGGATCGAAGCGGCCCTGGAGGATGGCGGCTTTCAACTCCGCGTAGACGCGCGAACGCAAGGTCTCGCGATTGATCTGCGTAATCGACTTGGAGAGGTTGGAGTCGGCCATCTGTTTGTTTCTTATGGACTGACGGTGGATCCTGCACCAGGGCTAGAATTCATTATAAACCTCGTCAACCGGACGGCGCAGCTCCCTTCCGCGCCGACATGTGGACTGTTTTCGTACCTCCCGTGCGCGGTTCCTGTTAACCTTGCCCCAGCCCGACCTGAACCGGCGGCCGGCGCCCCCCGAACGGCGTCTCGGGCCGCGGCGGCGCCCGAGACCCTTGATCGTAATATGTGATATCATATACCGTAACCCGTCCCCGCGCCAGGGAGACACGTCGGATCCTTGGAACCGTCGGAACGCAACGACCGCCAAGGCATGACCTTGCGGCCGGAGAACATTCAGGAAGGGAGCATCCGGATCATGAGAACGAGCACTTGCGCATCGGTGGCCGCGCTTGCCTTGGGCGCCTTTGCGCTGTCTGCCGCACCGGCGGCGGCCGAGGAAGCCTGGTGGCCGATCAAGGTCTACGACGCCTCGAGCGGCTCGAACGTCGAGACCGAATACAGCCCGATGGAGAAGGCTTCGAAGCCTTGGAACATCTGCGTGCTGTTCCCGCACATGAAGGACAGCTTTTGGGTTGCCGTGGCCTACGGCATCGTGACCGAAGCCGAGCGTCAGGGCGTCAACATGACCCTCTACGAGGCCGGTGGCTACGAGAACCTGCCGCGCCAGCTTTCGCAGTTCGATGACTGCATGGCCTCCGATGCGGATGCGATCGTGGTCGGGCCGATCTCCGAGGCCGGCTTGGCGCAGAAGTTCGAGGAGGGCATCGCTGCCGGTAAGCCGGTGATCGCGACCGTCAACCCCGTCGCCGAGGCCAAGACCACGGGCAAGATGTACGTCGAGTTCGACACCATGGGCGAGCAGACGGGCAAATACCTGCTCGACTTCCTGGGCGGCAAGGACGCCAAGGCCGTGGCCTTTCCCGGTCCGGCCGGCTCGGGCTGGGCGGAGAGCTTCTACGAGGGCTTCAAGCGTGCGCTCGATGGCACCAACGTCGCGATCCTCGACGAGATGTTCGGCGACAGCGGCGTCGGCGTGCAGCTTCAGCTCATCCAGGATGCGCTTCAGGCCTATCCCGACATGAACGTGATCTGGGGCACGGCGCCGACCGCCGAGGCGGCCATCGGCGCGGTCGCCGAGATCGGTCGCGAGGGCGATACCCTGATCATGTCGTCCTACGAGAACCAGGCGATGCTGGACGCGATGAACAAGGGCGAGATCCTCGGCTTTGCCACTCAGTATCCGGTGCTCGAGGGTAAGGTGGCGATCGACATGGCGGTGCGCGCCCTCGAGGGCCAGCCGGTCATGCCCTTCGTCAAGCCGATCCCCGACATGATCGCCAAGACCAATGTCGATCAGATCAACATGGGTCTGGTTCTGGCGCCCGCCGATTGGACGCCTGTCTATTCTGTGACCGCGGAGTAAACTGAGACTCCCAACAGTCAGCCGCGGACCGCAGATCTGAATGAACGACGACGCTGTAGTTCAAACGGCTGAAGACACGACCGCTGCCCCGCCGACCGGCGCGGCAGCGGTCGGCGCGCGCCTGCTCCTGGAGATGGCCGGTATCTCCAAGCGCTTTCCGGGCGTGCTGGCGCTCGATCAGGTGGACTTCGACCTGCGCGCCGGCGAGGTCCATGTGCTGTTCGGCGAGAACGGGGCCGGCAAGTCGACCCTGATCAACGTCATCGCCGGCACCTTTCCGCCTGACCAGGGCAGCTTTCGCTACGAAGAGCGCGAGCTGCGCAACCTCTCGCCGCACCAGGCCCGCGTGATGGGCATCAGCCCGGTGTTCCAGGAATTCTCCCTGGTGCCCAATTTGACGGTCGAGGAGAACCTCTTCCTCGGCCACGAGATCAAGGCCGGCGGATTTCTACGCAAGAAAGAGATGCGCGCGCGCGCCGCCGAGGTCATCGCCCAGCTCGGCTTCGACCTCAATCCCTCGAAGAAGGTCAGCGAGCTGTCGCGCGCCCATCAGCAGATGGTCGAGATCGCCAAGGCCCTGCTGGCCGAGGTGCGGCTGCTGATCCTCGACGAGCCGACCGCCTCGCTGACCGAGAACGAGACCTACAAGCTCTTCGATCTGATCGGCAGCCTGAAGTCCAAGGGCGTGGGCATCGTCTACGTCTCGCACCGCATGCGCGAGATCAAGCAGATCGCCGACCGCATCACGGTCCTGCGCGACGGGCGCAAGATCGCCACGCGGCACGTCGACGAGGTCAGCGAGAACGAGCTGGTCGAGCTCATGACCGGCCGCAAGATCGACGTGCTGTTCCCC
>JAKSDN010000195.1 GCA_022360075.1 Kiloniellales bacterium
CCGCCCGCATACATCGCCATTTCCGGCGACAGCGACGATACGATGAGCCGGATCTCGGCGAAGCTGGCGGACTTGACGCTAGTGGTTCGACTCCGACATTCCGATCCCGGAATGCCGGGCCGCCCCACTAGATAACTCTTTGTTTGGGTTCAATTCTGGTCGACACTTGATCCAATTTCATCGGACTCAAGTGTCGGAATTGAACCACTAGCTCGTTGAGGCCGCGCGCGGCGCGTTCAAGCGCCAGTCGTACTCGTCGTCGTCGATCTCGCGAATGCCCTCGAGCGCCTCGCGCAGCGGCGGCTCGGCGTAGCGCTTCAGGTGTGCGATGATCGCCGCGTCGTCGTCGCCGAAGTCCTCGCCGAACCAGTCGTAGATGCTGGAGACGGTGAGCGCCCCGTCTTCGACGCGCGCGCCGCGCGGATGGTTGATGTAGGCCCGCGCGCCGGCCTCGAGCAGGGCCTCGGCGTTGGCGCCGGTGAAAGCCTGGTCCTGGAGGTTCGGGCAGCCGATCGAGGCGCAATTGACGGCATAGTGAATGCGCGGATCGCGCCAGATCGGCCGCAGGATCCGGTGTTCGATGTCGTTCAGCGTCAGCGCTTCGCCCTCGACCGTGATCAGCGTCTTGTCCCAAGGACCGAAGCTGAACAGGCCGGGCGAGATATCGATGTCGCGGATGCTCTTCACCGGGCCGTGCTCAAGGATCAGCTCGATCGTCAGGGCGTTGTACAGGTTCACCCAGTAGGCAAGCTGCTCGTCCCGGCCGAAGCGGCTGATCGGCGTGTTGGCCAGCGCGTCGACGTAGCCGGAGAGCGCGGCCCGGTCGCCCTCGGAGACCTTGCCGTAGGCGAAGTAATTGATCCCGCCGTCGGGCACGATGTAAGTGCGCAGGATCCGACCCCAGGCCGTGTGGTCGATCGTCTGCGTCGCCGCGGGGTCGTGGGCCTGCCAACGCGGCCAGAGCTCGGCCTCAGGCGCCGCCAGCGCCGCGGAAGGAACGACGCTCGACAGCGACAGAGCCGCGACCGCGAAAGCAGCCGCGCGGGCCGTGGCCTGGAATGATCCTTGGGCGAGACCTGAGAGCATTAACCGACTCCTCCACCTGGAACCTTATCGGCGCGTTAACCCTGAGTGCGCCACTTCGGCGCACGGCTCGCTGTCCATGTGGCGCGGCCTTCGGGCCGGTAAAGGGCGTGCTCCGTTCATTTCATCGTGAAGCGCCGTGACACGCGGCGGACGGCGGCGCTCGGCAGGTCGCGCAAGCACAAAAAGATCACAACCAAGCGGCGCATCGCCTTCGCATTGTCTGTCGAGGGGCGCGGAACGGCGCCACCGATGCGCCTTCGCGGAATGAGCCGCCGGTGGAGACGGCTGTCGCGACGTGTCGATCTATAACTCACTGACTTCAAGGGAACTTTGGGAAAACTGACATGGCTGGAAAGGACGATTCGGTGGTCAAGCGAGAAGAGTTCCTGGCGGCTTTGAGGACGCTCGAGCCGGTTTCCGAGGACAAGGCGGCCAACGAAGACTCTTCATCCGAGGGGGAAGAGG
>JAKSDN010000104.1 GCA_022360075.1 Kiloniellales bacterium
CGCGCCAACCAGCTGCGCCTCTGGTTCGCCTCCTTGGCCTATGTGCTATGTGGTGATTTGCGCCCTGCGCCGCATCGCCCTGCAAGGCACCGACCTGGCCCGGGCCACATGTGGCAGCATTCGCCTCAAGCTGCTGAAAATCGGTGCCTTCGTGAAGATCTTCAAACGCCGGATCAAGATCGCCATGGCTTCGGGCTATCCTCGCCAGAGCCTTTGGGCGCTCGCCCATCAACGGCTATCGGCTGCCGCGGCCTGAAAGCCGACTGCCGCTCATCCTCTCCCTCAATAGCACAGGAAAAACGCAGAACCGGATCCTCCGCCCAAGCGCGATGCCCTTCCGCTCGCCCCTCAAAACACGCCCGGCACGAAATCCGACAAAAAACACCAGCCGGCAAAAAACACTCTGAAACCACCCAACTCGGAACAGGTTTGAGAAATCCGGGTTAGCCCGCAGGTTCAAATCACCAGGCGTCCAACCTGCATCCGCTCCGGCCTTGAAAAAATGGCGTATTGCAGCGTGCCGGGTAGGCTCCTAATACTGAATGCGAACGGTTCTCAACTGGGTCCGTCCGTTTGTGCGACGCCCAGAGCTTTCTGCCCTGCGATCGTACCGGGATCGGTCGAAGGGGGAGACTTGACGCGGCGCCAGAGACCTACGGCCCTGAGCCTCTTCATAGCGCACCGAAGTGCGTTGGTGAACTACGCCAACGGCATCGTCGGCGAAAGAAGCCTCGCGGAAGACGTGGTGCAGGAGGCCTGGCTGCGCTACGGCGCCGCCATGCATGGCCGCCGCCTGGAGGAACCCGTCGGCTATCTCTACCGCATCGTGCGCAACCTTGCGCTTGACCGACGGCGGCGCTTGACCCTGGAACACCGCCACACGGCCAGGCACGTAGAGCAGCTCGTGGCGAGCGTCGCCGACGAGGCGCCCTCGCCGGAAGACGAAGCGATCGCCAGGCAGGAGCTTCGGCGGGTGATCGCGGCGATCGCCGAGCTGCCCGAGCGGACCCGCATCGCCCTGGAAATGCACCGCTTCGGCGGCTGTACCTTGAAGGAGATCGCTCAGCACTTGGGCATCTCCACCTCGATGGCGCAGGTACTGGTGATCCAAGGCATCAAACACTGTCAGCGCGCCCTGTGAACGCCAAATGACGATTTCTTCGTTTACGATGTGGAAAAAACGGGCCGCCAAGCGTTTATTGAACAAGGGGCCGGTGCGCGTAAGACGAGTATGACAAAACCCGCAAACCGCAATCACGAGCGCGTCGAGGAGGAAGCCGCGGCTTGGCTCGTCCGCCTCTCGGAAGCGCCGGACGACGCCGGCCTGCGCGCACGCTTCGAGGCCTGGCGCGCCGCCTCCGATCTCCACGAAGAGCTTTGGGCAAGAACGGCTCGCGCATACGAATTTGTCGGCAAAGCGCCGTCGCAGCACGCGGAACATTGGGGTTCTTATGCGGCGACGCGGGGCACGGCGCGACCTTTACCACCTGCCCGTCCGCCGGCCGATGGTGCTTTGCAGACAGCCGTCCGGCCAACGCGTCGCCCTGTCGGTTTGTCCGCGAGGCGGCTCGGACTGGGTGCAGCGACGGCGGCTCTCGCGGCCTGCCTGCTGCTCATCGTCCTGTCGGACGTGCTACTGCACATGAGGGCGGACCTGGTCACGGCAACGGGCGAGCTGCGCACCGCCATCCTGGAGGACGGCAGCCGGGTTCACCTCGCACCGGAGAGTGCCATCGAACTGCAGTTTGCCGATGGCGAACGCACGGTTCGTCTCATCCAGGGAGAGGCTTTCTTCGAAGTCGAAGCCAATTCCTCGTCGCTGTTCCGGGTCATGGCCGGCGATACGATGACGACGGTCCTGGGAACCGCCTTCGAGGTACGCCGCCTGAGCAATGCCGAGGCCATCGCGGTTCAGCATGGCCGCGTTCAAGTTCAAGTGGAGGCCAGCGGTGAGCTGCCGCCGGTATCTACGGAACTCCTTGATGGCGAGTGGCTGCACGTCGGCCCGCAGGGCGAGCCAAAGCGCGGCCGCCTGGCGCCGGACGAAATCGGCGCCTGGCGTGACGGCGAACTGATCGCCAGGAGCCGGCCCATGGCCGAGATCGTCGGCGTGCTGCGGCGCTACCACAGCGGCGCGATCATGCTGCAGAACGACACCTTCGCAACGCGGCGGGTCAGCGGCATCTACGATCTCCGCAGCCCGGCAAAGACCCTCGGAGAACTGGCGGCATCCCACGGTGCCCGGCTGCGCGAGGTCTCTCCCTGGCTCCTGATCGTCACAGAGCCGTAACGCGAATTCTCCCGATTTGCTTAATGAACTGATTTTCTTAACGAACTCAAGAGCCTAGAGGCCACTTGAGGAAAAAGTCGATCCGACTCATTGGAAATGCGTCGGCCCCGTCCGTTCATTGATTAGGCCTGCGGATGAGAGGCATTCGCAAGTCTTCATGGACGAACGGACTTGGGGAGCGAAGGATGTCGATTTGGGGGGCGCCGGCGCGTGTCGTGAGACGCCGGACGGTTTGGCTTGCGGTCTTGACGATAGCGATGGCGTTTGGCGCAGGGATCTCGGCTCCCACCGCCCATGCACAAAGCGATCCGCCGGACACGGCGCAAGCCGAACGCCTGGAATTCGATATCCCGGCACAACCCCTGGCCGAAGCGCTTATCCAGTTCGGCCGGCAAGCGGGATTGCAAGCCTCCGCGGAGAGCGGCGTCGTCGAAACACTGCGCAGTTCGCCGGTCAAAGGCAGCATGACCTGGCAGCAGGCACTCGCCGCTCTTCTTTCCGGCACCGGATTGACCTACCGCCGCACCGGCTCCCTGGTGACGCTTGCGCGACCGGGAGGAGGCGACGAAAGCTCCCTGCGGCTCGGTCCGATCACGGTCGAGGGCGTTGCGGTTTCCCCCTACGGCCCCGACGACGGCTTCGTTGTGGGCCGCAGCGTGACGGGTACGAAAACCAACACGCCGATCATCGAAACGCCACAGTCGATCTCGATCGTCACCCGCGACCAGATGGACGTGCGCGGTGTGCAGAACATCGGAGAGGCCGTGCAGTACACCGCAGGTGTGCGCTCCAACCTGCAATCGGAGTCGTCGGGTCTGGCGGGTAGCAACATCGTCGTCCGCGGTTTCGGCGGCGACGGCACCGCGGGAACGTCAGGGAACGAGTACGTCGACGGCCTGAGGATCCGCGGCACGAACTTCGTATCGGCCGGTTTCGAGCCTTATCTCTTCGAGCGCGTGGAGGTGCTCAAGGGGCCGAGCTCGGTGCTCTACGGACAGTCGACGCCCGCGGGTATCGTGAATCACGTCAGCAAGCGGCCGAGGGAAGAGAGCTTCTACGAGATCCAAGGCGAAATCGGCAGCTTCAGCCGCCGCGAGGGTGCTTTCGACTTCAGCGGCCCGCTGGATGACGACAAGCAGTTCCTCTACCGGATCACCGGTCTGGCGCTGGACACGGACGCGCAAACCGAGTTCACGGGCCGGGATAGAAAGGTGATCGCGCCGTCCTTCACGTGGCAACCTTCGAAAGACACCTCGCTCACGATTCTCACGACCTACCAGTACGACGATTTCGAAGGCGGGTTCGTCAACCGGGTGCCGGCATTCGGCTCGATCTTCGACAATCCGAACGGGGAAATCGCCGACGATTTTTTCCAGGGCGATCCGAACTTCAACGGCTGGGACCGCGAGCTCTTCTCCATCGGCTACCAGTTCGAGCATCGTTTCGACGAGACTTGGGCAGTCCGCCAAAACGCCCGCTACGTCCACAACGATCTGGCATTGAAGTCCATCTTCGGAACCGTCCAGGCCGACCTGCGCACTCTGAACCGCACGAGCTTCAGCGCCGACGAGGTGTCGGACGACATCACCATCGACAATCAACTGGAGGCCGCATTCGAGACCGGTCCGGTCGGACATACGGTCCTGTTCGGCTTCGACTACCAGACCCTCGATCGCGACACCTCTCGCAGCATCGGCACCGTGGCGCCCCTGGATCTCTTCAACCCCGTGTACAACGTGGCGATCCCGCCTCTCACGCCGTTCCAGGACATCAGCATCCACGGCGAACAGATCGGCGTCTATGCGCAGGACCAGATCAAGTTCGACAACTGGATCCTGACCTTGGGCGGACGATACGACTGGGCGGATAGCCAAACCAAGAACAAGCGGGCGGACACGAAGGCGAAGCAGTCCGACAACGAGTTCTCCGGGCGGGCGGGCCTCGGCTACCTCTTCGAAAACGGCGTCGCCCCCTACATCAGCTATTCGGAGTCCTTCGAGCCGGTCTCCGGCGTCGACTTTTCCGGCTCACCCTTCGATCCGACGACGGGCACCCAGTACGAGGCCGGCGTCAAGTACCAGCCGAACGACTTCAACGCCCTGGTCACGCTTGCCGCGTTTCAGGTCACGCAACAAAACGTTCAAACTCCCGACCCGGCGAACCCGGGCTTCAGCGTGCAGACCGGCGAGGTCCGCTCCCGCGGCATCGAGCTGGAAGGCGTGGCGAGCTTCGACAACGGCTTGAGCCTGGCGGC
>JAKSDN010001404.1 GCA_022360075.1 Kiloniellales bacterium
GCGTCTCGAAGCACGCAGGCTGTTTGTCCAGCGCTCCAAGCCTCTTGTCGTTCCTGTCGCAGAACGACGATCCATTCTCGCCCGGCCTTTTACTCCTCTTACCCGCCCCACTAGGTAACTCTTTGTTTGGGTTCAATTCTGGTCGACACTTGATCCAATTTCATCGGACTCAAGTGTCGGAATTGAACCACTAGGAGGTCCCGCACGCGATGTTCCTTCATTGGCAAACATATATCATATATGATATCGAACGCCGCTGCTATCCTCTTTAGGAGGCCGAAAGATATGCCTGAAATGGGCGCGACGACCGTCGTGGGGGCTGGTACCCCGCCGGCCTGCGACCTGATGATCCACAACGGGGTGTTGATCACCGTTGATCCCGCAGACCGCATCATCGAGTCGGGCGCACTGGCCATTGCCGATGGGCTGATCGTGGCGGTCGGGCGCGAGCGCGATCTGAAAGACCGGTTCCGCGCAACCGAGAGCCTCGATGCGGGCGGTGGTGTCGTCCACCCCGGTTTCATCGATGCGCATGCTCACGTCAACCAGTACACGTCGCGGAGTGTTCTCCCGCTCATGGAGTCGAGCGACGTCACCATGGGACACTGGAAAGCGCGGCTGCGGCCGGAGGACGAGTTCGCCAGCACGGCGCTCGCCGCGATCGACTATCTGGCAAGCGGCTACACGGCCTTTGTCGACCCGGGGACGGTCCTGGAGCCCGACGCAGCCGCCGATGCCGTGCAGGAGGCCGGCCTTCGGGCCTGGCTGACCGATCCATACGTGGGGGACCGGCCGGAGACACTCCGGCGGTTTCTGCCGGAGCTTGTGAGCGACAGCTTTCTCGAGCTCTGGCCCAAGGGCCTGGACGGCGCGCTCGCCCGGATGGGGGGCCAGCTCTTTCGCAACGGCGAGCCGGACGGCCTTGTCCGTGGCTTCATCGGTCTCTACGGCGAAGGCACGGACTCGCCCGAGCTTTTTCGCCATGGTCTTGCTTTGGCCCGGCAGGAAGGGGTGCAGTTTCAGGAGCACCTCGGCTACCTTCCCCGGCTGCACCGCACCCGCGAGAAGGACGGCACGGGCTCCCTGCTCCGCGACTTGGACGAACTCTGCAGCCTGGATCGTCACGTCACCTTTGTTCACATGAACGTGGTCCACGAAGAGGACGTGCCCTTTCTGGCAACGCGGGACGTCCGCGTGGTCTGGTGCCCCTACGGCCAGATCTCGATGCATGCCGACGATACGGTCGAGGGTCGCATGGCGACCCTGGCCCGCGCCGGTGTTGCCGTCGGCATCGCCAGCGATATCGCGAGGGTCTGCGGGTTTGAGGGGCTGGGCAGCTTCGCGCTGCTGGCCGGCAGGGTGACCGGTGACCCTGTGACCGCGCAAGAGATCCTGCGTATGCGGACTCTTGGCGCGGCCGCGAGCATCGGCGCTGAGTCCGAGATCGGCAGCCTTGAGCCGGGCAAGCGCGCCGACATCGTGGTGAGAAAGGCTTCGGCGAGCGAGGCCCTTGGTCTCTGTCGACCTTACGAAGTTGGGCTTCTCGGCATGCGGGACACCGTCGAGACAGTCCTTGTCGGCGGCAGGGCCGTGGTTCAGGGCGGTATGGTGACAAGCCTCGACGCCGGGCATGTCGTCGAGAACGCCCGGCGCTCCATCCAAATCATGCTGCGGCGTGTCGGCTTGGCCTGAGGCGCGGCACCTTGCCGATGCCCCAGCGGGAAGGAGATAAGGCTTTGCACAGCATATCATATATAATATATGATAAATACAGTCGATCCTTCTGAAGCGGTTTACACATGACCCAACCGTTGAACCGGCCGGCCTCGGCGGCGCTTTTCGAGCGCGCCCAGAATGCCCTGCCGGGCGGCAACTCCCGCTACACGGCCTACACGCCGCCGCATCCCATTTATCTGCGGCGCGGCGAGGGCGCTTACGTCTTCGATGTCGATGGCCGGCGCTACCTCGATCTTCAGAACAACTTCACCACCCTAATCCATGGGCACGGCTTCGCCCCGGTTACGGAAGCCCTGAAGCGCCAGCTCGATGACGGCACCTGCTTCAGCAACCCGACGGAGTCCGAAATTCGCCTTGCCGAGCTGTTGTGCCAGCGCGTGCCCTACTTCGATGGCGTGCGCTTCATGAGCACCGGCACGGAGGCCGTCATGACCGCCATCAAGGCGGCGAGGGCGCTGACCGGTCGCGCCAAAGTGGCCAAAGCCGAAGGCGGCTATCACGGCGCCTACGACCATGTCGAAGTCAGCCTGGATTCCAGCCCCGATACTTGGGGTGAAGAGCTGCCCGCCGCCGTGGCCTTCTGCACGGGCACGCCGGACTTCGTGCTCAACAACACGGTAGTCTTTCCATACAACCACCGAGCGGAGACCGAGCGGGCGCTTGCTCCGCACCTAGCCGACCTGGCCTGCATCATTATCGATCCGGTG
Organism: Kiloniellales bacterium; assembly: GCA_022360075.1. The sequence goes on from JAKSDN010001404.1 coordinate 2,445, forward strand.
CCTGCGCGCCTCGCCGCCGAGCCCCTCGAGTCCGACTACCTGATCTGGCTGCGGGATTTCACGCGGCGCCACGGCATCGTGCTGATCTCCGATGAGGTCCTCAGCTTTCGCGTCGCACCGGCTGGCGCCATGGGGCGCCTCGGCATCGAGCCGGACCTCTGCACCTTCGGCAAGATCGTCGGGGGAGGGCTGCCGATCGGCGCGCTCGGCGGCCGCCGCGAGACGATGAGCCTGTTCGATCCGCGCGGCGGGAAGCCGGCCGTGCCCCAGGCCGGCACTTTTACCGCCAACCCGCTCTCCATGGTGGCTGGCCATGCCGCGCTGGAGCCCTTGGACGCCGAGGCGTTCGCGCGGCTCGACCAGCTCGGCGAGAGGGCGCGCGCCGGCATGGGTCGAAGGGCCTCTCAGGCCGGCGCGGAGATCCGGGTGACCGGATGCGCATCGCTGTTCCGTCTGCACTTCACCGACCGGCCGCCGCTCGACTATCGGTCCAGCTATCATGGCCCGGCGGCGCGCGCGCGGCGCGACGCGTTCGTTCGCGCTTGCTGGGAAGTGGGGCTGCTGATCGCGCCGACCGGCCTGGGCGTTCTCTCCACGGCGATGACGGAAGCCGACATCGCCTTGCTTCTCGAGCGCTTCTCCGACGCGATCGCGCTGGCCGCCCGGGATCTTGAGAAGATCGCCTAGTGATTTGCGGGCGTACGGAACCAGCCCTCGCCGGTTGCCTGTCGTGACCGTGTATAATATTTCATACAGGATCTATGGAGCGACGGGCCGGAGCGCGCGCGGATGACCAAGAAGCTGAAGGATGTCGGCCTGACCGAGCAGGTCTACGGCGAGCTCAAGCACGACATCATCAGCGGCCACTATCAGCCGGGCGAGAAGATCACGATCAGCTCCTTGGCGGCGGCGCTCGGGGTCAGCCCGACGCCGGTGCGCGAGGCGATCCGTCTGCTGATCGCCGAAGGCGGGCTCGACCTCAAGCCGAACCATTCGGTGACGGTGGCCGCGCTGACGGCCGACGCGTACGAGGAAGTCGCCCGGATCCGCATGGAGCTCGAAGGCATGGCAGCTTCGGAGGCCGCCCGCCGGCGAACCGAGCGTCAGCTCCGCAGCTTCATCGAGACCAACAGGAAGCTCGAGACAGCCCGCAAGGCGGGGCGCTTCGAGACGGTCCTGCAGCACAACCGGGCTTTCCATTTCGCCCTGGTGGAGATGGCCAGCATGCCGATCCTGGCGGCGGTGCTCGAGACCCTGTGGCTGCGCTCCGGGCCTTTGCTGAACCTGCTCTACGAGTACCAGTACAGAAAGCCGATCAAGGACCATCCGCACGACCAGCTCGTCCGGGCGATCCGTGACGGCGACGCCGCCCGAGCGTCGAAGGCCATTCGCCGCGACATCGAGCTCGGCACGCACGTCATCGTCGAGCA
>JAKSDN010001008.1 GCA_022360075.1 Kiloniellales bacterium
CCCTGGCTGGGCCACGACATTTTCAAGCGGCGCGGCACGCCGCCGACCTACGGCCTGGAGCCGGGGGCCGGGGTGCATTTCAGCGAGGCGCATCTGCGCCAGCTTCGCGCCACCTACTATGCCATGATGTCCGAGGTCGACACCCAGCTCGGCCGTCTTTTCGATTACCTCAAGAGCCAGGGTCTTTACGACAACACGCTCATCGTCTTCACTACGGACCACGGCGAGCATCTCGGCGACCACTGGCTGTTCGGCAAGAGCGGCTACTTCGAGCAAGCCTTCCACATCCCGCTGATCATCCGCGATCCACGGCCCGAGGCCGCGGCGACCCGCGGCACGCGGGTCGAGGCCTTCAGCGAGAACGTGGATGTCATGCCCACGATCCTCGACTGGCTGGACCTCGAGGTGCCGGTCCAATGCGACGGCCTGTCCCTTCTGCCCTTCTGCCGCGGCACTCTACCGGCGCAATGGCGCAGCGAGGCGCATTGGGAGTACGACTTCCGCGATCGCGTGGAGGACTTGGCGGCGGCCGGAATCATGCTCAAGCCCGACCAATGCTCCTTGGCCGTGCTGCGCGGCGAGCGCTACAAGTACGTGCACTTCACGGCCCTGCCGCCGCTGTTCTTCGACCTCCAGGAAGACCCGCAGGAATTCCACAACCTCGCGTCCGAGCCCGGCTACCGCGACCTGGTCCTGGAGCATGCCCAGATGATGCTGAGCTGGCGCATGAACCACGCCGAGCGCGCGACCGCCAGCCTCCATGTCGGGCCTAAAGGAGTCACCTTAACCGACGCTCCGCGGTGGTGAGCGTGGGACGCCGCCGCTGGCCCTGATGGCACCAGATGTCAGCGATATTGCTGGGTCCCTCGCACCACTTCTTGCTCCCTGCCGCTCGGCGATCTAAGGCTTCTCGTCCGAGATCGCGCGGAAGTGGGGGTGGGCCATGGCCGAGGTGCCGAGAAACGGACTGATCGCCGGAGACGATGGCATCACGCGCTGCTGGTGGGGCGCGGGTTCGGAGGACTATCGGGCCTACCACGATGCGGAGTGGGGCCACCCGGTCGGCGATGACCGGCGGCTTTTCGAGAAGATCTGCCTGGAGGGCTTCCAGTCCGGCCTGAGCTGGCTGACCATCCTGCGCAAGCGCGAGAACTTTCGCCGCGCCTTCAAGGGCTTCGATTTCGATCGCGTCGCCCGCTTCAAGGAGTCCGACGTCGAGCGGCTGCTGCAGGACGCCGGCATCGTGCGCCACCGGGGCAAGATCGAATCGGTGATCAACAATGCCGCGCGCGCCCGCGAGATGCGCGAGGAGTTCGGCTCTCTGGCCGCCTACTTCTGGCGCTTCGAGCCCGGCCCCAAGGCGCGGCCCAAGCGCATCACCCGGCAGGCGGTCATGAAGCTCGGCAAGACCGCCGAGTCGACGGCGATCAGCAAGGACCTGAAGAAACGCGGCTGGTCCTTCGTCGGGCCGACCACGGTCTACGCCTTCATGCAGGCCATGGGCCTGGTTAACGATCACCTGGAAGGCTGCGCGTCGCGCGAGCGGATCGAGGCCGAGCGCCGGGCTTTCGATCGGCCGAATCGCTTCGATTCCACAAAGACTTGTCACCCTCGGGCTTGACCCGAGGGTCCATGGTGATGCGAGACCGGGACTTTGCTGGTGGGCCCCCGGAGGTCTCGCAAGTCCCATGGATGCTCGGGTCAAGCCCGAGCATGACAAGTGAGTGAGACTTATCGGGGCGTTCGAAATGCCTTCGCGGCGCCTACAGATCGAATATGTTCTTGAAATGTTCTCATCGGGCGCTACAGTCACAATCGCATCGACGGCAAGACGCGGCCGCACAGGAGCAGGGCATGAGCGACGACTTTGACGGCTTCTCCAGAGCCTTCTTCACCTTCTTCGAGGAGCTGGCGGAGAACAACGAGCGGCCTTGGTTCAACGAGAACAAGGAGCGCTACCGTCAGGAGGTACTGGCGCCGCTGTCGAGCTTCGTGTCGGCCATGGCACCGCGTCTGGCCAAGATCTCCAAGCACTACGTTGCGGACCCGCGGCCGAACGGCGGCTCGATCTTCCGCATTTACCGGGATCTGCGTTTTGCCAAGGGCGGCAAGCCCTACAAGGAGCACGGCGCTTGCCATTTCCGCCACGAGGCGGGCAAGGACGCCCACGCGCCCGGCTTCTACGTCCATCTCGAGCCGGGCCAGGTGATCTTCGGCGCCGGCATCTGGAAGCCGCCCAGCGCCGAGTTGCGCAAGATCCGCGAAGCCATCGCAAAGCGGCATGCAGACTGGTCGAAGACGATCGGCGACAAGCGCTTGAAGCAGGTCTTCGGCGGGGTCAGCGGCGACGGCCTGACGCGCCCGCCGCGCGGCTTCGATCCCGAGCACCGTCATATCGAGGACATCAAGCGACAGACTTTCTTCGTCATGCGCCGCGAGAAGCCGGCCATTGCGCGCAGGGCCGATTTCGCCGACGAGGTCGCAGACACCTTCAGCGCGGCCAAGCCCTTGATGCGCTTTCTTTCCAAGGCCGTCGAAGTCGCCTTTTAGCACGGCGACGGCCCGTCCTTGTTGGGATACCTCTCCTTGGGTGCCGTCCGGCTCAAGCCGCGGCCTGCCGGCCGAATAGTCTAATGCAATTAGACAGCATGCTTAAAATACATAGATAGATCAATGATTTATAAAGATTTCCTTCATTTCCGTGGAATAGCGTGATCGTACGAATGAGCGATCCAGCCGACCGCAGGGTGGAATTTGGACGATGGCTGAGCGGCCTGGCCCCGGCTCCCGGCGCTTCTTGGGGAGCCTCGACCCGGAGTTCTCTTTCCGGCAGATCGTCGAGAGCACGACCGACATCGTCATCGTAACGCAGGCCAGGCCCGTGGACCGGCCGGGTCCCGAGATCGTATACGTTAACAAGGCCTTCACGGCGTTGACCGAGTTCACGCCCGAAGAGGCGGTCGGCCGGACACCGCGCATTCTGCAAGGGCCTGGCACGAGCGGGGCGAACAAGGCGCGCCTGCGGCGGGCCATGGAAGAGCAGATCCCGGCCCGGACGACGCTGCTCAACTATTCCAAATCCGGCCGGCCCTACTGGCTCGACATCAACATGCTGCCGCTGCGGAACTCGGCCGGTGAAGTCACCCACTTCGCCGCCATCGAGCGCGACATCACCGAAGAGATCGAGGCGAGGGCGGAGCTTCAGCGTCTCGCCGCCGCGGATCCCTTGACCGGGCTTCTGAACTGCCGGGTCTTCATCGAAAGCCTGGAGGAGGAGATCGAGCGGGCCCGGCGCTACGGCCACCCGCTCTCGCTCATCGTGCTCGACATCGATCGCTTCAAGAAGATCAACGATACCCACGGCCACCAGATCGGCGACGCGGCCTTACGCGCCATCGCCGAGACGATCTCGGGCACCGCGCGCAGCGTCGATCGCGCGGGCCGCTTGGGCGGCGAGGAGTTCGCCTTGGTCCTGCCCGAGACCGATGTGGTCGATGCCGCCCGTTTCGCCGAGCGCCTGCGCGAGCGCATCGCCGCTTGCAGGGTGGAGGCGGAGGGGAAGTCGATCGCGGTGACGGCGAGCCTCGGCGTGGCCGGCATGAAAGGCCCGAACGAGACCTGCCAGTCCTTCGTGCGCCGCGCGGACCGCGCGATGTACCTGGCCAAGGACGCCGGCCGCGACCGCGTGGTCTTGGCCCAGGCCGCCTAGTGGTTCAATTCCGACACTTGAGTCCGATGAAATTGGATCAAGTGTCGATCAGAATTGAACCCAAACAAAGAGTTACCTAGTGGGGCGGGTAAGAGGAGTAAAAGGCCGGGCGAGAATGGATCGTCGTTCTGCGACAGGAACGACAAGAGGCTTGGAGCGCTGGACAAACAGCCTGCGTGCTTCGAGACGC
>JAKSDN010000228.1 GCA_022360075.1 Kiloniellales bacterium
AGCTTCTCGTCCTGGATGCGATTGACGAAGGAGCTGTTGGCGCCGTTCTCCAGCAGGCGGCGCACGAGATAGGCGAGTAAATCCTCGTGGCTGCCGACCGGCGCGTAGACCCGGCAGGGCAGGCCGAGCCGCTCGGGTCCGACGATCTGCTCATAGAGCGCCTCGCCCATGCCATGCAGGCGCTGGAACTCGAAGTCGGTGCGATTGCCGGCCATCTCGACGATCGCCGCCAAGCTGTGCGCGTTGTGGGTGGCGAACTGCGGGTAGAAGGCCTTGTCGTCGGCGAGCAGCCGTTTGGCGCAGGCCAGATAGGAGACGTCGGTCGACATCTTGCGGGTGAAGACCGGATAGCCTTCGAGGCCGCCCTCCTGCGTCCACTTGATCTCGGTGTCCCAATAGGCGCCCTTGACCAGGCGCACCATGAGCCGGCGCTTGTGCCGCTCCGCGAGATCGGCGAGCCAGTCGACCAGCGGGGCGCCGCGCTTCTGATAGGCCTGCACGGCGAGCCCGAAGCCGTCCCAGCCCTTGAGCGCCGCGCTGCCCGAGACGCTCTCGATCACGTCGAGCGAGAGGTCGAGCCGGTCGGCCTCCTCGGCATCGACACAGAAGCCGATGCCGGCGCCAGCCGCGGCCTCGGCGAGCGCCTGGAGGCGGGGCACCAGCTCGGCCATCACGCGGGCGCGCTGGCCGAACTCATAGCGCGGATGCAGGGCCGAGAGCTTGACCGAAATGCCCGGCGCGTCGACGACGCTCTTGCCGGCGGCCGCGCCGCCGATGGCCTCGATCGCGGCCTTGTAAGCCTCGAAGTAGCGCTCGGCGTCGGCCATGGTCCGCGCCGCCTCGCCCAGCATGTCGTAGGAATAGCGATAGCCCTTCTTCTCCTCCGGCGCCGCGCGTTCGATTGCCTCGGCGATATTGCGGCCCATGACGAATTGCCGGCCGAGGATGCGCATGGCCTGGGTGACGGCGCTGCGGATCACCGGCTCGCCGCTGCGGTGGACCAGGCGTCTGAGCACGCCGCCGAGATCGCGCGTGTCCTGGTCGTCGAGCTTGATCACGCGACCGGTCAGCATGAGCGCCCAGGTCGAGGCGTTGACGAAGAGCGAGTCGCTCTGGCCCAGGTGCGCCTGCCAGTCGGCGTCGGCGATCTTATCGGCGATCAGCTTGTCGATCGTGTGGGCGTCGGGCACGCGCAACAGCGCCTCGGCCAGGCACATGAGCACGACGCCCTCTTTGCTGGAGAGCTCGAACTCATGCATGAAGGCGTCGATGCCGCTGGTGCCGTGGCGCCTGCGGCGCACCTCGGCGACCAGCGCGCGGGCGCGCTCGGCGATCCGGTCGACGGCCTCGTGGGAAAGCTGAGCTTCGTCCAACAGCCGGCGGACGACCTCGGCCTCGTCGGCACGGTAGGCGGCACGCAAGGCGGCGCGCAGGGGGTCGGGTTCGGGCAGGGCTTCTTCGAACAGCATCGCGGTGTCTCGTTCCATGGCGGGCGACTGAACTGGACGACGGCTTCAAGCCGCCACTAGGATAGCGTGGGCGAGCCGGCGTCGGAGCGGCTCGCCTTTGCCTCGGGGCCGGGCCCACGACCCGGGATCGCATCGACGCCCCGATAGCATCACAAGAGACGGCAGAGGGGCAATGCAGATCACATGCGAAGGACAGCGGGTGCTGGTGACGGCGGGGGCCGCGGGGATCGGGCGCGCAGTCGCCGAGCGCTTCCTGGAGGCCGGGGCCAAGGTCCATCTCTGCGACGTCGACGAGGCCGCCCTCGAGGCCACGCGGGCGGCGCTGCCGGGTGCCGGGATCACGCTCTGCAACGTGGCGGACGAGGCCGCGGTCGACCGCCTCTTCGAGGCCGCGCAAGCGCAGCTCGGCGGGCTCGACATCCTGGTCAACAACGCCGGCATCGCCGGCCCGACCAAGGGGATCGAGGACATCGCGCTGGACGAGTGGCAACGCACCCTCACCGTCAATCTGACGGGACAGTTCCTCTGCGCCCGCCGCGCCGTACCGCTGCTCAAGGCCGCCGGCGGCGGGTTGATCGTCAACCTGTCCTCGGCCGCCGGGGTGTTCGGCTTTCCCTTACGCACGCCCTATGCCTCCTCGAAATGGGGCGTCGTGGGCCTGACCAAGAGCCTGGCGATGGAGCTGGGCGAGCACAAGATCCGGGTCAACGCCATTTGCCCCGGCATGGTCGAGGGCGAGCGCATCGAGCGCGTGATCGCCGCCAAGGCCGAGGCGCTCGACATCGGCCACGAGGAG
>JAKSDN010000045.1 GCA_022360075.1 Kiloniellales bacterium
CCGAGGATCGGCAGGTTGTCGCCCAGAGGTTGCTCGGAGCCAGGTCCGGTTGCGTGATCAGCCATGTCGTCAAGCGACGCCGCGGATAACGACACGCGGGCGCGATTCAAGTTTGGTGCGAAAAGCCACTGAACACCTCGCGCATCACTCGTGGAATTCCTCGTAGAGACTCAGGGACCCTGAACGGTCTGAGCCGCCGCATCAGCGCCGCTTGACGAGAACCTATTCGGGAAGACGGGAAATGGGAAATCACGATTCCGCCGATACCAAAACGTTCGAGATCGGCCTGGTTTTGGCGGGCACCGTCTCCGCCGGCGCCTACTCCGCGGGAGTTATGGATTTCCTCATCGAGGCCCTCGACGCCTGGGAGCTGGCCAAGAGCAACTCGGAAGGCCCGCCCCACGACGCCAAGCTCAAGGTCATGGCCGGTTCCTCCGGCGGCGCCTTATGCGGCTCGATTGCGGCCGTGTCCCTGTTCAGCCGCGGCAAGCCCTTCCGCCACGACGCCCCGCCGCCGGAGCCGAAAGAAAACCGCTTCTACGACGCCTGGGTCAGGCGGATCGATATCCGGCACCTGCTTTCGCAACGCGACCTGAACAAGGACGAAGACGCGAAGGCGAAGTCGCTGCTCGACTCGACCGAGATCACCGAGATCGCCGGCGAGGTCCTTCAGGTCGAACGGCGGGACCAGCCGCGCAGCTACCTGGCCGATCCCTTGCATATCTACAACGCGGTGACCAACGTCCGCGGCGTCGACTATCACCTTCACCTGCGCGGCGGCAAAGCAGGCCGAACCACGGGTCTCGGCCATCCGATGCGCGCCCATGCCGACTATCTCCACTTCGTCGCCAGCGAAACACGACCCCAGGGCGCCTTGGACGACGACCGCCCATCGCCGGAACCCCTGTGGCTCAACCCTGGCCGGCTGGGGCAAGGAAGAAACTGGAACCTCCTCGCCCAATCGGCGCTCGCTTCCGCCGCCTTTCCCGTCGGCCTGGAGGCGAGGAACCTGGATCGTTTGCGCCTTGACTACAAAACGAGACTTTGGCCGATCCCGCAGGAGACCAAGCCGGACGATGAGCTTTGTAACTGCATCGAGGGCCGACCCATCGAACCGGCGTGGCCCGACCCGGATCCGCTCGGCTACCGCTTCGTCAACGTCGACGCCGGCACCGTCAACAACGAGCCCTTCGAGCTGGCGCGCCGCGAACTGGCCGGCATCGATGGCCGCAACCCGCGAGATCCTTTCGATGCCTCGCGGGCGGTGATTCTGATCGATCCCTTGCTGCGGCAGAAGGCGATCAGCGAAAAAGACTACGACCCGAACAAGCGCAACGACATCGTCTCCGTCGCCAAAGAACTCGTCAGCATTTTCATCAACCAGTCCCGCTTCAAGGCGGACGAGCTGGCGCTCGCCGAAGACGAGGCGACCTTCAGCCGCTTCCTGATCGCGCCGAAGCGGGCCGCGAGCGATGACCCGCAGGAAAGGCGCTACTACGACTATCCGATCTTCGGTGAAGTGGCCGGGGCCTTCGCGGCATTCCTCGAGGAAGTCTTCCGTCGGCACGACTTCTTGCTCGGTCGGCGCAATTGCCAGCACTTCCTGCGCCGTCACTTCGTCCTGCCCGAAGAGCACAAGCTGTTCAAAGCATGGGATGAAGCGGCCAAAGCTCACCACTGCGCCAAGGACGAAAACGGCGATCCCATCATGTGGCCAGTCCAGGATGACGATGATGATGAAGACGATGATATCGATGAAGATGGCGACCCAACGGTTGAGCCGCAAAGGCTCTTGCCGATCGTGCCCCTCGTCGGCCCGGCGGCGGAGACCGAGCCCTTGCCGGCGCGCCCTGGCCTGGAGGGAGTGCGCATCGATCAGGTCGCCCGCCACGTCGCCGACCGCGTCGTGGCGGTCGCCGAGCGGGTCATCGACACGGACCTCAAGGACACCTTCAATGGCATCACGCGCTGGCTGCTGAAGCTTGCTCTAAGGTGGGTCGGCAAGGGCAAGATCGCCGACTTCGCCGAAAAGAAGCTCGAAGAGGAGTTGCAGAAACTCAAAGATATCGTTTAAGCGCGACCGTTGGCCTCAGGCATTGCCGGATCGTTAACCCTGTCGGGTAATCTGTCCTTTGCCTCACAGTGCTACAAACAAGGGCGCCTCGCGGGAGTTCCCAATAGTCATGGCCCTAGCGCTGCCCAATCCGCCGCCCGGCTTCCAGTCGGCCAATCACGAGCAGGCCCAGCAAGGCCTGTCGCTGATCAAGTCGGCGGTCCTGGGCCTGCTGTACCGCGAGAAGCACGGCCTGACCAACGCCCAGATCTGCCACGAGCTTGGCCTGGCCGCCGGCCAGGAGGGCAAACTCCGATCGATGCTGTCCTGGTCGATCCTCGGTCTGCTGGTCAAGGAAGGCAAGGTCCGCAAGGCCGGCACCTACTACTTCCTCGCCCACAACGCCCAGGGCTGAAGCCTCCCGCGCTCAGCGCCGCTGCCGGCGCAAGGCTGGTGCCAGATCGCCGCGGCGGCCGATCGAGACCCGCTCGAGCCCCAGCCAAGCCGCCATGCGTTCCAGGGAGTCCATCAGCGCGGGGGCCACTTCCGCCGCCTCGATATCCGCTTCGCCATGGTTCGCCAGGGCGCGCAGGACGCCCGCCGCCCGGTCGGCCTTGAGATCGACCCGCGCGACCAGGCGCCCGTCGAGCAGAAAGGGCAGCACGTAGTAGCCGTGCCGGCGCTTGGCCGCCGGCGTGTAGATCTCCAGCCGGTAGTGGAAGTCGAACAGCCGCTCGGTGCGCGAACGCTCCCAGATCAGCGGATCGAAGGGCGAGAGCAAGGCCGCGCCGCGCACCCAGCGCGGCAGGCGGGCCTCGGGGTCGAGATAGGCCTGCTGGCGCCAGCCCTCGACCCGGATGGGGACGATGTCGCCCGCCTCGGCCAGCTCCGCGACCCGGCGCTTGGCCGTGGCGGCCGGCAGGCGGAAATAGTCGCGCAGATCGGCTTCGGTCGCGACCCCGAGCGCCTTGGCCGCGATGCGCAACAAGGCGCACTGGGCTTCCTCCTCCGGCGGCGTCGGCAGGTCCAGGACGTCGGCCGGCAGGGTCCGTTCCGTCAGGTCGTAGACCCGCTCGAAGCCGCGTCTTGTGGCGGCGGTGACCTCGCCGACCCAAAACAGGTACTCGAGCGCGATCTTGCCGTCATTACGGACCCACATGCCCTTGCCGCGCTTGCCCGGGTTGCGCAGTTCGCGCGGCGTGAGCGGGCCCTCGTCGCGGATCTGCGCCAGCACGTCGGCGACGTAGTCGCGCCGCTCGCGCGCGAAGCGGGCGTAGCCCTGGTAGATGCCCTGACCCTTCGCGGCCCGGGCCATGCGCCAGCGCAAGAGCGGATGCAGGGCGAGCGGCAGCAGCGAGGCCTCGTGCGCCCAGTACTCGAAGAGCGCGCGCTTCTTCGGATGGAAGGCCTTGCGGTCGAGCAGGGCTGGGTCGTAGGCGCCGACCCGCGAGAAGACCGGCAGATAGTGCGAGCGCACCAGCGCGCTCACCGAGTCGATCTGCAAGAGCCCCATGCGCTCGATCGCGCCGCGCATCCGGCGCCAGCCGGCGTCGCCTGCACCCTGCTTGGCGCCAAAGCCCTGGGCGGCGAGCGCGATGCGGCGGGCTTGGGATCGGCTGAGGGTTTCTTGTGCGGGCGGGGTAGTCTTGGTCACGGTTGGTCGTCTTCGCTGTTGCTCAAACGTCGTGCTAGTTCCGTTGCCGAGCTCACCCCCTCACCGAGCCTCTCCCCCCACTGGGGGGAAAGGGATGCGTAGGCTTGGCGAGGCGTTTAGCCGAGCCTTAGCCGGAGCTGGGTGAGGGGGGAACATCGTTTCCGCGCGAAAGTCATGCGAGCGCCAGTCTCGCATCTCGCCTCCGAGTCGCGGACTCCAAATCACCCCTTCCCAAACTCTCTCCTGACAAACCCCTCCCAGCACCACTTCCCCGTTCCCGACTCGCCGGCCCTGCGTCTATGCTCGCCGCCATGCGGATCTTGGTCGTTGGCGCCGGCGGCCGCGAACACGCGCTCTGCTGGGCGCTCGCCGGCTCTCCCCTCTGCGATACCCTCTATTGCGCGCCCGGCAATGCCGGCATCGCGCAGGAGGCGACCTGCGTGCGGATCGGCGCCGAGGACCTGGACGGCCTGGTCGGCTTCTGCCGCGACGAGCGCATAGACTTCGTCGTGGTCGGCCCCGAAGCGCCCCTGGTCGCCGGGCTGGTGGACCGCTTGGAGGCAGCCGGCATCAAGGCCTTCGGCCCGAGCGCGGCGGCCGCGGCCCTGGAGGGCTCCAAGGGCTTCATGAAAGACCTCTGCGCCAAACACGGCATCCCGACCGCCGCCTACGGCCGCTTCACCCAGGCAGAGGCGGCCAAGGCCTACATCCGCGAACAGGGCGCGCCGATCGTGGTCAAGGCCGATGGGCTTGCCGCCGGCAAGGGCGTGATCCTGGCCCAGAGCCTTGACGAGGCGCTGGCCGCGGTCGACCAGGTCATGGTCGAGGCGGCCTTCGGCGCGGCCGGCCAGGAAGTGGTGATCGAGGAGTTCCTGGTCGGCGAGGAGGCGAGCTTCTTCGCCCTGGTCGACGGCGAGAGCGCCCTGCCGCTCGCCACGGCGCAGGACCACAAGGCGGTCGGCGAGGGCGACACGGGCCCCAATACCGGCGGCATGGGCGCCTACTCACCCGCGCCCGTCATCACCGAGGCTCTGGCGGCGCAGGTGATGGCCGAGATCATCGAACCCACGGTCGCGGCCATGAAGGCCGAGGGCCGGCCTTACAAAGGCGTGCTCTACGCCGGCCTGATGATCACCGAGAGCGGCCCGAAGCTGCTCGAATACAACGTGCGCTTCGGCGATCCCGAGTGCCAGGTGCTGATCATGCGCCTGATGTCGGACCTGCTGCCGCTGCTGATCGCCTGCGCCGATGGCGTGCTCGGCGCCATGGACCTGCGCTGGTATCCCGAGACCGCCCTGGTCGTCGTGCTCGCCGCCAAGGGCTATCCCGGCAGCTACGCCAAGGGCAGCGCGATCGGCGGCCTGGAGACCGCCGCCGAGGACGACGACGTCACCGTCTTCCACGCCGGCACCAAGGCCGGCGACAACGGCGCGATCCTCGCCAACGGCGGCCGCGTGCTCGGCGTCACCGCGCTCGGCCAGGATGTCGCCGAGGCCCAAGCCCGCGCCTACGGCGCGGTCGACAAGATCGACTGGCCCGAAGGCTTCTGCCGCCGCGACATCGGCTGGCGGGCGGTGGGGCGGTAGCGCCGTTGGGCTGCATCCGGCCAAGCCGCGGTCTGCTATGCTAGACGCATGAAATCCGAGACCCTCCAGCTCCCGGCCAGCCTATCAGCGAACAGGATACGCGAGATCGCGCGCCGCAATGGTGCGCGCCAAGTTCGTTTGTTCGGCTCTCGTGCCCGTGGCGAAGCGCGGTCCGACAGCGATCTCGATCTTCTTGTCGAGCTGGAACCTGGCCGGGATCTCTTCGACCTCATCGAAATCAAGCTCGAACTCGAAGCGGAGTCACCGGTTCCGGTTCAAGTTCTGACCGAAGGCTTCCTCTCGCCTTACTTCCGCGATCGAGTCATCGACGAGGCGGTGGAGCTGTGAAGGAAGACCGAACCTACGTCCTGCACATACGCGACGCCATCGAACGCATTGTGGCCTACACAAAGGATGGCAAAAGTGAGTTCCTGGCGGAGACCATCGTTCAGGACGCGGTGATTCGGAACCTTGAGGTGATCGGAGAGGCAGCGAAGCAAGTCTCCGAGGACTTAAGGGCCGAGTGTCCAGAGGTGCCCTGGGCCAAGATGGCCGGGCTGAGAGATGTACTGATTCACGGCTATATGACCGTTGATTTGGAAATCGTATGGGACGTGGTCAGCAACCGCCTACCGCCTGTGGCAGATCAGATCGCCGATCTGCTCGAACCCCGCCAACTGTGACTCACACTTTTGGCTCCCGGCGCGCGATGGTTGCCATTGTGGTGATTGCTGCCAATGTAGTCCGGCCATGGCGATGAAAAACCCTCTTCACCCCGGCGTCATCGTTCGCGAGGAGTGCCTAAAGCCTTTGGATCTGTCGGTCACGAAGGCTGCCGAAGCGCTGGGTGTTGGCAGACAGGCGTTATCGAGTCTCATCAACGGTAGAGCCAGCGTGGCGGTCGAAATGGCTATACGCCTGTCCAAAGCCTTCGGCTCGACGCCGGAGACCTGGCTCGGCATGCAGATGGCCTACGACCTGGCCCAGGCGCGCAAAGGCGAGCACCGGATCAAGGTCAAGCCGCTGCGAGCCGCTTGATCGGGAGAGGTGCAAAGCACCGCTTTCGCCCGGCGCACGCCTTCGATTCACGCTAGGCCGACCAAAGCCTCTTCGAACCGCCCCAGAAATTCGTCCACCGCCGCCTCGTCATGCGCGATCGAGAGATAGAGCTTGGTGCCCATAGGGTTGAGCCAGATGCCGCGCTCGAAGAGGCCGAGCATGAGCGCGCGGCCCGTGGCGGCATCGCCGGCCTTGGTGGAGCGGTAGTCGGTGACCGGCCGGTCCGAGAACACGACCTGGCCGAGTGGGCCGTCGCCGATCACCTGACCTCGTTGACCCTGCCGCTCCAGCGTCGCGGCCATGCCGGCGCGTAGGCGTGCGCCGAGCGCATGCAGGCGCTCGTAGGTGCCGGGCCGGCGGTAGATCTCGAGCGCGGCCAGGGCGGCGGCGCAGGAGACCGGGTTGCCGCCGAGGGTCGAGGCGGTCCAGACGTA
>JAKSDN010001262.1 GCA_022360075.1 Kiloniellales bacterium
CGCGCGGCGATGCGGCTGACCGCCTTCTTGCCCAGGGTCAGGGCATCGTCGATCAAGGCCGCCTGCTCCTTCTGGTGGCGGGCGAAGGAGCCGGTCGCGGGCGAGGCGGCCGAGAGCCGGCCGGCGTAGCGCGGGCGCGGGTTCTTCACGCCGACCTCCTCGGCGATCTCCTCGATGAAGGTCGAGACGAAGGCCCAGGGACCCATGTTACGCGGTTCTTCCTGACACCAGACGAGGTCGCAGTGCTTGTACTTCTCGAGCTCGGCAGCCAGCGCGTCGGCCGGGAAGGGATAGAGCTGCTCGAGGCGCAGGAAGTGAACATGCTTGGCGCCGCGGCTCTCGCGCTCGGCCAGGAGGTCGTAGTAGATCTTGCCGCTGCACAAGACGACCTGCTTGGCCTGCTTCGGATCGCTCGGCTGCTCGTCGCAGAACATGACCCGGTGGAAGCTGGAGCCGGTGGCGAAGTCGGCGAGCGGCGAGACGCAACGCTTGTGCCGCAGCAGTGACTTCGGCGTGAAGACGATCAGCGGCTTGCGGAACTCGCGGTGAAGCTGGCGGCGCAGGGCGTGAAAGTAGTTCGCAGGCGTCGTGCAGTTGACGACCTGCAGGTTGTCCTCCGCGCAAAGCTGCAGGAAGCGCTCGATGCGCGCGGAGGAATGCTCCGGCCCCTGACCCTCGTAGCCGTGCGGCAGAAGCATGACCAATCCTGACATGCGCAGCCACTTCGACTCCGACGAGGCGATGAACTGGTCGATGATGATCTGCGCGCCGTTGGCGAAGTCGCCGAATTGCGCTTCCCAAAGCACCAGCGCGCGCGGCTCGGCCAGGGAGTAGCCGTACTCGAAACCGAGCACGGCGACCTCGCTCAGGGGACTGTCGACGACCTCGATATGGGCCTGCTGCTCGCGAATGTTGTTGAGCGGCAGATAGCGGGCCTCGGTCTGCTGGTCGATCAGCGAGGCGTGGCGGTGCGAGAAGGTGCCGCGGTTGCTGTCCTGGCCGGACAGGCGCACCGGCGTGCCCTCGATCAGCAGCGTGCCGAAGGCCAGCGCCTCGGCCGTCGCCCAGTCGATGCCGTCGCCGCTTTCGAACATCTTGGCCTTGGCCGCGAGCTGGCGGCCGATCTTGCGGTTGAGGTTGAAGTCCTCGGGCGTCGAGGTCAGCGCCTTGCCGACCTCCTTCAAGGTCTTCAAGGGCACCGAGGTCTTGCCGCGCCGGGCATCCCAGCCCTTGACCGACGAGAGCCCGGACCAGGCACCCTCGAGCCAGTCCGCCTTGTTGACCTTGTAGCCGCTGGCCGCCTGGAAATCGGCCTCGAGCCGGGCATTGAGCTCTTGCACCATCTGGTCGCCGGAGGTGATGACGTTCTCGGCTTCCAGGCGGTCGGCGTAGATCTTGCGGGTAGTCGCGTGCTCGCCGATCCGGCGGTACATCAACGGCTGGGTGAAGGCCGGCTCGTCGCTCTCGTTGTGGCCATGTCTGCGATAGCAGAACATGTCGATGACCACGTCCTTCATGAAGGTTAGTCGGAATTCCGTCGCGACGCGGGCGACATGGACCACGGCCTCCGGGTCGTCGCCGTTCACGTGGAAGATCGGTGCCTGGATCATCTTGGCGACGTCCGAGCAGTAAGGCCCGGAGCGCGAGTTCACCGGGTTCGTGGTGAAGCCGATCTGGTTGTTGACGATGAAATGGATCGTCCCGCCGATGCGGTAGCCCTTGAGCTCTGATAGATCGAGTGTCTCGGGCACCAGACCCTGGCCGGCGAAGGCCGCGTCGCCGTGCATCAGCAACGCCATGACCTTGGTCCGATCCTGGTCCTCGCGCTGGTTCTGCTTGGCCCTGACCTTGCCGACCACGACGGGGTTGACCGCCTCCAGGTGCGAGGGATTGGCGGTCAGCGAGAGATGCACGGACTTGCCGTCGAAGTCACGGTCCGAGGAGGTGCCCAGGTGATACTTGACGTCGCCCGAGCCGCCGACGTCCTCCGGGTTCGCCGCGCCGCCCTGGAACTCCGAGAAGATCGCGGTGTAGGGCTTGCCCATGAAGTTCGCCAGCACGTTGAGCCGGCCGCGATGCGGCATGCCGAGCACGACCTCTTCGAGACCGAGCTGACCGCCGCGCTTGAGGATCTGCTCGAGCGCCGGGATCATCGCCTCGCCGCCGTCGAGGCCGAAGCGCTTGGTGCCGGTGTACTTCTTGTCGAGGAAGCGCTCGAAGACCTCGGCCGCGGTCAGGCGCTCGAGGATCGCGCGCTTGCCGTTGACCGTGAAGTCGGTGCGGTTGTGGATCGATTCGATGCGCTCTTGGATCCAGGCCTTCTGGGCCGGGTCCTGGATATGCATGTACTCGACGCCGATCGTGCCGCAATAGGTCTCGCGCACGGCCTTCATGATCTCGCGCAGGCTGGCGGTCTCCAGCCCCAGCACGTTGTTGATGAAGATCGGCCGGTCCATGTCGCTTTCGGTGAAGCCGTAGGTCTTCGGGTCGAGCTCGGGATGGGGCTCGTGCGGCTTCAGGCCCAAGGGGTCGAGGTCGGCCTCGAGATGACCACGCACACGGTAGGCGCGGATCAGCATGAGCGCGCGGATCGAATCCAGCGTCGCGGCGCGAATGTCGGCTGCGGTGAGATTGCGGCCCTCGGCGAGGGCCGTCGCCACGGCCGCCGAGCCGTTGCCACCGAGCATGGCACCCTGGGCGCGCTGGACCTCCTCGATCAGGCCGCGCGCATCCTCGTCGAGATCGTCGAAGAAGGCGCGCCAGGCGGGCTCGAGGCTGTCGGGGTTGGACAGGAAGTCGCCATAGAGGCTGGCGATCGCCGTGGCATTGGGGTTGGAGAGAAGCTGGTCGGTCATGATCAAATCTACCCGTGGCTGACCGGCGCGGCGGCCGCCCCTCCCAACCGCCATGCCAGAATCCGAGTGGCTAGAAGTCCAATACTATCACCAGAGACGAACGACGTGAGCCCGGACCGGGAAGCCCCTCGTCATCTCGGAGTCCCATTCCCAAACATAGTCATAGTTAGGCTTAAGTTAACGTACTGAATCGGACTCCTAGCCACCCATGGCCTTCAACATGGTGCTGCCGAGGCTGGCCGGCGAATCGGCCACCTCGATCCCAGCCGATTTCAGCGCTTCGATCTTGTCGCCGGCGCCGCCCTTGCCGCCCGAGATGA
This sequence comes from Kiloniellales bacterium, assembly GCA_022360075.1. The sequence continues at coordinate 3,176 of JAKSDN010001262.1, forward strand.
TGGCCCCGGCATGGCCCATGCGCCGGCCCGGCGGCGCGGTCAAGCCGGCGATGAACCCGACCATGGGCTTCTGGGTCTTGGATTGGCGATAGAAGTCGGCGGCCTCCTCCTCGGCCGTGCCGCCGATCTCGCCGATCATGATGATGCCCTCGGTCTGATCGTCGCCCAGGAAAAGGTCCAGACAATCGATGAAGTTGGTGCCGTTGACCGGGTCGCCGCCGATGCCGACGCAGGTCGACTGGCCCAGGCCCGCCGCCGTGGTCTGGCCGACGGCCTCGTAGGTCAGCGTGCCCGAGCGCGAGACCACGCCGACCTTGCCGCGCTGATGGATGTGGCCCGGCATGATGCCGATCTTGCAGGCATCCGGCGTGATCACGCCGGGGCAGTTCGGGCCGATCAGCCGCGTCTTCGAGCCGGCGAGCGCGCGCTTGACCTTGACCATGTCCAGCACCGGGATGCCCTCGGTGATGCAGACCGCCAGCTCGATCTCGGCATCGATCGCTTCCAGGA
>JAKSDN010000657.1 GCA_022360075.1 Kiloniellales bacterium
CCGACCAGCCGGTAACCGTGCTCACGAGCGACCTCTTCCTGCAAGCGCTCGATCTTGTCATTGAGAAACTCGATCACCTCGCCGGTCTTCATGTCGATCAGATGATCGTGATGCTCCTCGGAGGCCTCCTCGTAGCGCGAGCGGCCGTCGCCGAAGTCATGGCGGTCGAGGATATTGGCCTCCTCGAAGAGCTTCACGGTCCGATAGACGGTGGCGATCGAAATTCTCGGATCGATTTTTACCGCCCGCTGGTAGAGCTGCTCGACGTCAGGGTGGTCCGTCGCTTCGGAGAGCACGCGTGCGATCACGCGACGCTGCTCGGTCAGCTTGAGACCCTTGTCCAGGCACAAATTCTCTATTCGGAGAGGCATTTTACGTCCACCAGACCCCGGGGCCGTCGGTCATAGGCCGCAGTATAGCCGAAAGGCGCCGACCGCCCAAAGTGTATCGGCGCCGAACGTGGCAAGGCCGCCCGACTAACGCTTCTTGCGCCGCGAGCGGGTTCCGAGGCCGATCTGCTTGGCCAGCTTGCTGCGCTGACGCGCGTAGTTCGGTGCCACCATCGGGTAGTTCGGCGGCAGGCTCCAACGCTCCCGATACTCCTCCGGCGTCATGTTGTAGGCTGTCTTGAGATGACGTTTCAGCATCTTCAAGGGCTTACCATCTTCCAGGCAGATGATGTGATCGGGTGTCACCGACTTCTTGACCGGGACCGCCGGGGTCGGCCGCTCCGGTTCCGGCTGGTTTCCGCCGCCCACGCTCGACAAGGTGCCGTGGACGTCACGAATCAGTTGCGGCAAATCGCCCACCGCGACCGAATTGTTCGAGACGTGTGCGGCGACAATATTGGTCGTCAGTGAAAGAAGCTCGCTCGCGTCTGCTTGGTCCGACATTGTTTACACCACCCCGTGTTTGAACTCCTCTCTCATATAATCGGTATTACTTCCCTGATCAAGCACGCTCAAGAAAACGTCGAAGTTCTCTTTGACCAAAGAGAGGCATAGTTATCCACAATTTGGGTAACTATGACGTTTTGCAGTGTTTCCGTCACGCTTCGGGCCGTGAACCCGCCGGACGCCGCTGTGGGACCGAGGGTCTGGAGATCGGCCGAGCCATGATGAGGGCATCGACCGCCGGGCCCACCTCGCTCTGGTAGTAAGACTTGCGCCGACCGACTGTCTTGAAGCCAGCCGCGGCGTAGAGCATCCGGGCCGGCTCGTTGTCCGTGGCCACGTCGAGAAAGATCCTTTCCGCGCCGGCCCGGGCCGCCTGGTCGCAGACGGCGCGCAGAAGAGCGCCGCCCACGCCGCCGCGCCTCTTTTCGGCCTCGACCGCGATCGTCAGGAGCTCGCACTCTTCGACGACGCAGCGCGCCAGGGCGAAGCCGAGGGGCGTTAGCCCGGAGGAAGCCAGAAGGGCGAAGGCACCGGGCATGGCGAGCAGGCTCGCCAGATCCGATTCGCCTAGGCGCTCCGTCGCGCTCCGCGCCGCGAAGCTCTCCGCATGAAGCGCCGCCAACAGCGCGACCGCCGGCAGTCCGACGGGGCGCACCTCGAAAGACGGGTCAGAGGAGGTCATGACCCGCGCGGTCCCTTCGAGGCCACCACGCCGGGTGGATCGCGGCGGGGCAAGGTGACGTCCGGCGGGCGCAGATAGAGCGGCTGGGGCGGCGCGCTGTCCGGCCCGGGCAGGCCGCGGGCGGCGGCCAGCTCGGCGACCCGCGCCGCATCGACATGGCCCGGCGCGGAAGCAGGCCGGAGGTCATACCCGGCCGCCCGCAATGCCGGTTCCGCCTGGGCGACGGCGTCGCCCGCCAGCAGCAGTGGGATGCGCGGCAGACGTGCCGCCAGGGCCTCCGGCTTCAGGCACAAGGCCTCGCCGACTTCACCCGCCCGCTCGAGCCTGGCGTAGACCTCGGCCCGCTTGGCGTCGAGCAGGACGAGGAGACCGCGCCCGGCGCGCTCCGCCTCCGACACGCCGGCCGCCACGGCCTCGAAGCAGTCGAGCCCGATCACCGGGCGGCCGCTGGCGAGCGCCAGGCCGCGCGCCGTGGCCAGGCCGATGCGCACGCCGGTGAAGCCGCCGGGACCGCGTGTGACCGCGATCGCGTCGAGCGCCTGGTAAGCCAGGCCGGCCTCCGCCATGACCGTCTCGACCATCGGCACGAGGCGCTCGGACTGGCCGCGCGCCATGGCCTCGAAGCAGCGGGCCACCACGGCGCCCTCGCGCCAGACCGCAGCCGAGCAGGCCGAGCCCGCCGCGTCGAGCGCCAGGATCTTCCTGGATCCCGCATCTGCCGATGACGCCACGCCTTGAGCGCTCCGGATTCGCCGGATTCCAAGCCGCCAGACCCGGCCGCTAGGCGATCCGGCAGGCCTCGTCGAACTCGAGCCGCGGCGATCGCGGGAAAAGCCCCTCGGGATCGCCGTAGCCGAGATTGCAGAGGAAGTTGGACCTGACGTCGCCCGCCGGGAAGAACGCCTGGTCCACGAGGTCGTTGTCGAAACCGGACATCGGCCCGCAATCGAGGCCGAGGGATCGCGCCGCCAGCATGAAGTAGGCGCCCTGGAGCGAGCCGTTGCGAAAGGCCGTGGTTTCGATCAGTTCGTCGTTGCCGGCGAACCAGGAACGCGCATCGGCGTGAGGGAAGAGGTCCGGCAGCCGCTCGTAGAAGGTCCGGTCGTAGCCGATGATCGCCGTCACCGGCGCGGCCATCGTCTTCTCGACGTTGCCGGGAATCAGGGCCGGCTCGAGCTTCGCCTTGGCCTCCGGCGAGGTCACCAAGACGAGGCGCATGGGGCTGCAGTTCGCGCTGGTCGGGCCCATCTTGGCCAAGTCGTAGACCGCGCGCAGCATCACCTCGCTGACCGGCTTGTCCTGCCAGGCGTTCTGGGTCCGCGCCTCGCGGAACAGCAGATCGAGCGCCTCGTCGTTCAGGATCTTACCCACAGTCGCTTACCCCCTCTTCCTTTGCGTCGGCGAAGCCGCCAGCTCGCCCCGGGCGACGGCGCGCCGCAGCCGATCCTCGGCCGCTCCTAAAGCGAAGGCGGGCCAGGAGATCCCGGCCCGCCCGCTGAACGCTTCGCGGTCGACGCGGCGGTCAGAGCACCGGGCGCACCTCGACGACCTCCGGGATGTAGTGCCGGAGCATGTTCTCGATGCCCATCTTCAGCGTCGCGGTCGAGCTCGGGCAGCCGGAACAGGCGCCCTGCATGACCAGGTAGACGATGCCGTCCTCGTAGCTGCGGAAGATGATGTCGCCACCGTCCTGCGCCACCGCCGGGCGGACCCGGGTGTCGAGCAACTCCTTGATCTGGAGGACCACCTCGCTGTCCTCGCCGGCCTCGTCCTCGCCTTCGGCCTCGGCGCCTTCGAGCAGGACCGGGCGGCCGGAGGTGTAGTGCTCCATGATCACGCCGAGGATCGCGGGCTTGATCAGGTACCAGTCCTTGTCGTCGGCCTTGGCCACCGTGATGAAGTCCGAACCGAGGAAGACGCCTTCCACGCCCTCGATCTGGAACAGGCGCTCGGCCAGCGGCGAGCGCGAGGCCGTCTCTGCGCTCGGGAAATCCGCGGTGCCCGCGCCCATCACGTCGCGGCCAGGCAGGAACTTCAGCGTCGCCGGATTCGGCGTCTGCTCGGTCTGAATAAACATGGCTAACCCTTTCGACCAGGCGCATAGGCGCTCTTATGCCCGAATCTGGGCCAAGTCCGCGGCGACTTCAACCCGAGGCGTGGCAGGGCTATTCCCGCCCGCTGCGCGCGCTTTGCGTCCGCATTAGATCGGCGCGGACCGGCGCCGTAGAAATACAGTCGGCCCTAAGCGATCGAGTCGATGTAGTCGTCGTCCAGGTTGCCGGGCACGATCGTGATCGGAATGCGCAGCTTGCCGAGCATTTTGGTGGTGAGGGCCTGGATGAGCGGCCCCGGCCCCCTCTGGCCCGGGTTCGCACCGAGCACCAGGATCGAGATGCTCGGCTCCTCTTCGATCAGCTTCAGCAGCTCGTCGCGCCGGCCCCCTTCGCGCACATAGAGCGCCGGCAGGGAGCCGGTGATCTCGTTGACCTGGGCGGCCAGCTTCTGCAGGAGCTGCTCGCCCTCGCTGCGCGCCTCCTCGCGCATGAGGTCGCCGACCGCCATCCAGTGCTGGAAGTCGGCCGGCTCGACGACGTAGAGCAGCGCGACGCGGCCGCCCGTGTGCTGGGCCCGGCGGCAGGCGAAGCGCAACGCGACCTTCATCTCCTCGCTGTCGTCCACGACCACGAGGAAGACCCGATCATCGGCGCTGCTGGCCCCGGGGCGCTCGGCCCCGGCCTCGGAAGACGTCTCTGGCATAGCGGCCCTAGGATTTGCGGAAGGCGATATGCGCCAACCATCCTGCCACCAGAGCGACAAGGATCGCAATGAGGCCGTAGAGCGCGCTCTGCTGGTGGGCGAAGTCGAAGATCTCCGCCTCGACGCCGATCTTGCTGACGATCAGGGGCGTGGTCTGGGCCGAGACGACCGCGCCGTCGCGCAGCAGGAAGACCTGGACCTGATAGGTGCCGGTCGGGACATTGGCCGGAAAGAAGACGTCGGTGCGGAAAAGCTGGGCACCGAGGAAGTCGACCCTGCCCGCCTCGAGCGGATAGAGGTTCGAACGCTGCTTGTTGCGGATCAGCGCCTGGCGCCAGTCGTTGGCGATGTTGGCCGAGGCCTTGGCCGGCGCGAGCCGGATCACGTCGGAATCATCGATCAGAATGTCGTTGCGCTTGAGCACGACCTCGCTTGCGATCGCTTCCAGCGGGCGCGAAGCAGCGACGGCGAAGAAGGCGGGCGCCTCGTCGAAGGTCATGCTGGCGGTGTTGATCCAGATCCCGGCGATGCGGGACTTGCGGTGCATGGTGACCGGCCCGCTCGGCCCGCGCACCAGGACGATCACGTCGCCCGGCTCGTCGATCGCCCCGAACAACAGAACGTCGGTGCCGGCGAAGCCGGTGGTGATGGCGACCAGGTGCTTCGAGAGATCGGCCACCAGCGGGCTCTGCGCCCGCCCGGTCGCAAGCCAAGCCGCCGCCAGAAGCGCAGCGAGCGTAAGCGCGGCGACCAGGCCGCTCTTTGCCGCCCGGCTCAATGCGAAACTCCGATCGAGTAGATGTCGATCGGCGTGATCGTGAGATCGGTCAGCAGCTTGCCGCAGACTGCGAGCACCATCAGGGCCAGAAGGATCCGAAGCTGCTCGCCGCGCAGCTTGGCCCCGATCTTGGCGCCGATCTGCGCGCCGATCACGCCGCCGGTCAGCAGCAGCACCGCCAGCACCACATCGACCGTCTGGTTCGCGTAGGCCTGCAGGAAGGTGACGTTCGCCGTGACGAAGATGATCTGGAACAGCGAGGTGCCGACCACCACCGCGGTCGGCATGCCGAGCAGGTAGATCATCGCCGGCACCATGATGAAGCCGCCGCCCACGCCCATGATCGCGGCCAGAACGCCGACAACGAAGCCGACGCCGAAGGGCAGCAGCGCGCTGATGTAGAGCTTCGACTTGCGAAAGCGCATCTTCAGCGGCAGGCCGTGCACCCAGGTGTGCTTGTGCAGCTTGCGCCGATGGCCGCCGCCGCCGCGCTGGCGCCGCATGGCGCGCAGGCTTTCGACGAACATCAGGCCGCCGATGATGCCGAGGAAGATCACGTAGGACAGACGGATCACGAGGTCGACCTGGCCGATGTCGCGCAGAATGGCGAACAGCCAGACGCCGAAGCTGGAGCCGGCGAGACCGCCGAGCAGCAGGACAGCGCCCATCTTGAAATCGACGTTGCCGCGCGACCAGTGGGCCAGCACGCCGGAGACCGAGGAGGCCACGATCTGATTGGCCTCGGTGCCGACCGCGACCGCCGGCGGCACGCCGATGAAGATCAGGATCGGCGTCATGAGAAAGCCGCCGCCCACGCCGAACACGCCCGAGAGGATGCCGACTAGCCCGCCGAGGCCGAGGATCAGGAAGGCATCGACGGAGATCTCGGCGATCGGCAGATAGATCTGCATCGCGGCGACTAGTCGGCCAGGCTTGGCAAGGTCACGGTCATTCGGTGGCGTGGCCCGAAAGGCGGGTGGCGGCGGTCTGCTTCCGGCCGGCACCTGTCGCCCCCGTCACGCGGCGCCGGTCTCAATGGCTTATCTTATACGTCTGGAATAGTGGGTCGCCAATGGCTTGGCGTCGATTTCCTCGCTACTTGGGCAAAAAGTTCAGGCGAAGTGCCGTCCGAAGTTCCGTAATAGTCGTTGGCCGGCCGACTGAACCCCGGCGCCCACCGTTACGGCCGCAGGAAGCCGATGACGTCCTGCGCCTCGCGCAGGATCGGATCGGCGATCGCGCGCGCCCGCGCGGCGCCATCGCGCAGCACCCCGTCGACGTAGCCGGGGTCGGCGGTCAGGCGTTTCATCTCCGCCCCGATCGGCCCCAGCGAGGCCACGGCCAGGTCCGTCAGCACCTCCTTGAAGCGCGAGAACTGCGCGCCTTCGAACTCGGCCAGAACCTCGGCAAGAGGCTTCTGCGCCAAGGCCGCATAGATGCTGAGCAGATTGTAGGCCTCCGGCCGACCGGCGCGCGTTTCATCCGGTACCTCGCCAGCGTCGTCGAGCACATCGGCCCCGGGCAGCGGCTCCGGGTCGGTCTTGGCCTTGCGGATCTTGAGCGCGACGGCATCGGCGTCGTCGGTCATGGTGATGCGGCTGTAGTCCGAGGCATCGGACTTGCTCATCTTGCTGCTGCCGTCGCGCAGCGACATGACCCGCGTCGCCGCGCCCAGGATCAGGGGCTCGAGCAGCGGAAAGAACTCGACGCCGAAGTCGTTGTTGAACTTCTGCGCGATGTCGCGGGCGAGCTCCAGGTGCTGCTTCTGGTCCTCGCCCACCGGCACGTGGGTCGCCTTGTAGACCAGAATGTCGGCGGCCATCAGGCTCGGATAGGCGAA